>WGBT01000001.1 GCA_015494185.1 Hyphomicrobiales bacterium
AATACCGTTTGCCGGAGGGGGCTGAACTGTTACCTGTGACCATTGACGCCGAAGCCTCAGACATTCCCGGCGGCTGGCCGAAAGGAGGCACCACGCGGGTTCATTTTGAGAACCGGCACTTGCAATATGCTCTGACATGGTACGGCCTGGCTCTCGCGCTGCTTGGAGTGTTCGCCTTTTTCGCCTGGACGCGGCTGCGTCACCTGCCAGCGGAAAGCACGCCAAGAAAAAGCTAGAACAAAATCCGAAAAGCAGAAACAATTGATCCCAAAACCGGTTCCCGCTTTTCGGATTTTGCTCTAATGCCTCCTGATATCGGCGCGTATATCCGTGCAACTTACCATCAAATCTTCAAAGGAATGGGGAAAGCCTCAACGGTCAATGATAAACACCGCCGGTCTTATACCAAGGGCTCTTGGTATTATACCTCCCCCTCTTGATACTTTGCCAAGATTTCTGCAATCCGCTTGGCCGCTTTGCCATCCCATTTTTCTGGAATCCGGCCTTTTGGCATGTCATTTGCCAACACTTTGTTAGCCGCGTCGAGAATTTTCTCCCGGTCATTGCCAACAAGCTGATTGGTGCCTTGAGTGCAGGTGATCGGGCGTTCGGTATTGGGGCGCAGGGTCAGGCAGGGCACACCCAACACTGTAGTTTCTTCTTGCAAGCCGCCGCTGTCGGTCAAAACCATCCGGGCGTTCATATTGAGATGCAAAAATTCCAGATAGCCCAAAGGTTCGCTCAGCCATAGGCCTTCAACCTTGTCCCCCTCATTGAAAAAATGGCCTAGTCCAAATTGGCCGGCCATTTTCCGGGTGCGGGGATGAATGGGGAAAATGATCGGAATTTGCCGGGCGATTTCATGCAAGGCTTCCAAAATGGCCTTGAAAGTCTCCCGGTCATCCACATTGGCAGGCCGATGCAAGGTCATGAGCGCATAAGAACGCGGCGCAAGGCCAAGTTCATCCAGCAAGGGCAGTCCGGCCGCCAACTCCCGGTGCTTTAGGAGCGTGTCGATCATCACATTGCCGACAAAGTGAATTTTTTCCGGCGCCACCCCTTCGGCAAGCAGATTTTCATTGGCGAATTTGTCCGTGGTGAACAGCAGATCACACAGCACATCGGTGCACAGCCGGTTGATCTCTTCCGGCATATTCATGTCACGCGAGCGCAAGCCTGCCTCCACATGGGCCACCGCAATGCCCAGCTTCTTGGCCGTCAGGGTACAGGCAATGGTGGAATTGACGTCCCCCACCACAATCACCAGATCAGGACGCTGCTCAAGACAGACTTTCTCAAAGGCCATCATGATTCTGGCGGTTTGCTCGGCATGGGAGCCCGAGCCCACTTCAAGATTGATGTCCGGCCGCGGCATCCCCAGATCCTCGAAAAAGGCTTGGCTCATGCGGGCGTCATAATGCTGACCGGTATGCACCAACAAATGAGTAAAACGATCTGGATATTGATCAAGCGCTTCGACGATGGGCGCCATTTTCATGAAATTGGGCCGGGCGCCGACGATGTTGAGGATTTTCATGTTTTCGCTTTGAGCCTGTCGTTATAAGTGTTTTCCAGCATCTTCAGCATTTTTGCCGCCAAGGTCTTGCGATCGTAATGTTTAGCCGCGGCAAGAGAGGATTGCCGGCATTGCTCATAAAGCGCCCTGTCCCCTTCAAGACGGCGCAGCTTTTCCGCCAGCTCCCCGGCATTTTCCGGCTCAAACAGCAAACCGGCTTTTGCCGTTTCAACAATGGCGGCCGATTCGCCTGCAACTCCATGCAAAACCGGAATTCCCATCCCCATGCCCTCAAACAACTTGGAAGGAATGACGGTTTCAAACAGCGGGCTTTTTTTCAGATGAATAATGGCAACGTCAAGCAAGGACCAGTAGCGCAAAACCTCCGCCTTGGGCACGGAATTGAGAAAGGTCACATTGGCAAGCTTCATCTCATGGGCCTGCGCCACCAGCGCCTTTTTCCGCGCCCCATCACCAAGAAACAAGATGTGAAAACGCCCCCCATCCCCGTCCGCCAGCAGGGCCGCCGCTTCCAGCAGGGTTTCAAGATGATGCGCCATGCCATGCGTGCCGATATAACCGGCGACAAACTTCCCCTCAAGCCCCAATTTTTCGGCCAATTCCCTATCCTTGGGCTGGGGCGCAAAACGGGCGAGATCCACCCCGTTTGTCACAACCTTTATCTTACCGCCATCAATCCCGCGATCCATCAGGGTTTGCCGGAAGGAATGGGTCACCGAAACAATAAGGCTGGCGCGGCGATAGAGAAACATTTCAAGCCGCTCGAGCAAGCGCAAAAGAGGGCCGTTCTTCATGGCGCCGACCACCTTGATCGATTCCGGCCAGATGTCACGCAGCTCGAACACAAAGGGGCGGCGCTTGTAGCGGCTGACCATATAGGCGGCGCAGGCGGTAAAAAATTGCGGGCTGGTGCCGATCACAATATCGGCCTTGCGGATGAACGGGGCGGCGATGGTGGCCGCAACCATATAGCTGATATAATCAAGCGTGCGCCTGACAAAACCTTCATTGGCGGTGATATAGCTCCACACCCGGACAACTCTGATGCCCTCGATTTCCTCGCTTTGCCACAGCCGGTTTCGATAGCCCTCATACACCTTGCCTTGCGGGAAATTGGGGGCGCAGGTGATCACCGTCACCTTGTGTCCGGCCTTTACCCATTCGCGGGCATGTTCAAATGTGCGTGTTGCCGGGGCATTGACCTCGGGGGGGAAATTGTCGGTGAGGAAAAGGATGTGCATCAGGTTACCACTGAAATGTCATTTGGCATTGGCGCTTGACCATTGCGATGGTCAGGCATGAATTGGCAACAGCGCGGCCAAATTCGGGATGATATTGGCTGGCTGTAACGCCTGCCTCGCCGCCATCAACATGCCATCGAATTTGCCGGTTTGCCCCGATTGTCAATAAACCTTCATGCTTTGCAGCGTCAATCTGCACATCAGGAAAAACATGATAACGCGCCAGTGCCCTGCGGTATTGCCCTGAAACGCTGTCAGACACGGTCACGGAACACGGGCCAATCTTCCAGATGCGCCTATGAACGGCTTTGCCTGCCAAACGGCAATAGCCATCATGCGCGCAGGACACTGTGACCACCTCCCCCTCTTGCTTGATCTGAAGATCAAACGGCCGGGCACGGCGGGCCACTCGAAAGCCCCCCCAAACTTCTGAAGAATTTTCACCATCAATTTCCACCGTATTGTGTGCCCGGGTCGAGCGCTGATGATCACGCATGGGCCCGGTTCCATATTGCGAAATACCGGAATTGACCAGCACGCGCTGCGCGCCCAAAGAAAGCTCAAAGGAAAGCGTGTCCGCATGGGCATGGCCGGGAATATAGTCCGGGCCAATCCGTCCGACATCGAGAAGCGCGACCATCTCCCCCCGCTGCACCCTGATATAGCCCGAATGAGTGAGATGCGTGATCCCCTCGCCGGACTTTTGACCGCCGGCAATGCCAAGATTGCTTGCATAGGCTTTTAGCGCCACCGGCTCCAGCGCAATACCGAAAGCGGCATCATTGAAAAAGGCAATGCGCCCGTCTGGATGACACATCACTTCAAGCCAATAAAGCATCCGCCCGGCCACCTCGCGCCAGCCTTGCACAATATGATCCGCGATCCGGCCCGGAAAGGCTCCGGCGAGATTGACAAGGTCCAGAATGTCTTCCAGAATGATGGAATGATACATCGGGCTGAGCTCGAAATGGCCGCCATCGGGAAGGATTTGTTCGGGGATTTCGCGCGCTAGAATTTTCAGCCCCTTGGCAAGCCAGCTATCCGCCTCTTTGCCGGAAAAAAATACGCCTGCGAAAACCAGCGCCTTGGCATTGGCAAAAAGATGATTGCCCAAAAGATGCCATTCGAGACGCTTGCTCAAAAAATGGATTTGCTCCGCCAGACTTTGCCGCCAGCTCGCGGCCAGTTCATGACCCGCCAGCGCCCATTTGATCCAGTTGACAATGCGCAGCGAAAGCGGATAAGGCTCCCAGCCATTGCCCTGTGCGGCAGGGTTTTCGGCAATCCAGCGCTCGATCAGGGCCCGGTGCCAGTCATATCGTTGTTGCGCCCCGGCGGCATTCAGATCATCGAAATAATGCAGATTGTAAAGCCAAAGCTTGTCCTTTTCCGGTGTGTTCCAGTCCGCGGAACTGGTAAGTTTTCCCGGCCGGTTGAGAAAAACAAACGCCTCAGGCCCTGTCATCATGGCTTTGCGGGCGGGCAACATACGCCATTTTCCGGCTGGCCGCCTTATACCCGGCGCCGGCCGCTGGTCAATCCGGGGCTTATAAAGCTTGAACCAGGCCCGCCCATAAATCTGAATGGGCCGCAAATGGCATAGTGTGTGCCAGTAAAGGCCGGCTTTTGCCTTGACACTCAACACCATCCTTAGCTGTCGTTCTTTGCATTAGATATTTTTCGCAGCTCACAAACCAGTAAAATACGAAAACATCCAAAACCGGGAACATAATTGACCAGCTTTTCATAAAGCCAGCCAGGAATGTAAGTCAGGATGCTCAGGCGCATATATTCCGGTCGTCCTTCGATCAGGTCAGTCGTCAGCACTTCAAAGCCAGTGGCTTTTGCAAGACGGCGAATGTCGGCCGGTGAATTGGCGCGGTACCTGGTGGGAAACGTATCAACGCTTTCGCGACCGCGTTTTTTGTTAAACCATTGATGAAACCCATGCGGCGTAAGGCTGGAAATCAGCGGCATATAATGCCATTTATTCGGGGTTTTTGCCAGGAATAAACCACCTGGTTTCAAAACTCTCCAAACTTCTCTGAATACCTCCGCTGGCTGTTCAAGATGTTCCAGAACATTTACAGCAAAAACCAGATCGAAATTCTCATCAGGATAGGGAATCGCCTCTCCCATCCCGATTTTTCCCTCATCAAGATAAGGATTGTCAACAACACGAGGATCAGGGTCAACCCCGCAAACACGAGCCGCATAACCCTTGAAGTTCATCTGCTTTATAATTCCCGCACCGGCTCCCAAATCCAGGATTTGCTTGTTGCCTCTCCCCTGTAGCAGATATTTTTCTATCCGTTTGCGAAACAATGTGTCATCCCAATTGTCACCAAATGCCGGATACAGCTTCTTGTCCATCCATGCCGTTAAAGAACTCATTTTTTCTCCTGACCTGTTCAAGCCATCTCAATCGCCAGCCGCGAGACCTCGAATATCTCATCTGGCGCAATGGGAGCCGGGCCGCCATTTTGGATAGCTTCGACAAAGGCTTGTGCACAGGCTTTCTGCCCTTTGTCCTGACGCGAAAGCTTCTGCTTTTTGAATCCCGGCCAGCCATAGCCCCGCATCTGGCGGAAATTATCAAGCTGCAAGACCCCGCCTGCGGCAAAGACTTCCAGCCGTTCCTTGGGAAAGCTTTTGGAACCATTGGCAAAATAATGCACCGTGCCGACGGAACCATTTTCAAAGGCAAGGGCGAGGCTGGCCGTGTCACGCTTTTGGCTGTCCATGAAACTGCTCTGCCAGTTTTTGACCGGGCTTCCAGCCAAATGACGTAAGAGATCGATGAAATGGCAAGCCTCGCCAATAATGCGCCCGCCGCCCACCTCCCGGTCCTGGGTCCAGTGATCGGCCGGTATGGCTCCG
>WGBT01000002.1 GCA_015494185.1 Hyphomicrobiales bacterium
GGCTGAGATCGCTGATTTGCGCAGCGAAATGAAGACCGAGATCGCTGAGGTGAGGGCCGAGATCGCTGATTTGCGCAGCGAAATGAAGACCGAGATCGCCGAGGTGAGGGCCGAGATCGCTGATTTGCGCAGCGAAATGAAGACCGAGATCGCCGAGGTGAGGGCCGAAATCGCTGATTTGCGCACGGAGCTCAAGTCAGACATCGCCAGGCTCGAAAACGACATTGCCCAAGTCCGCACTGAAATGCAGCAGATGAAGGCAGAGCTGCTCAAATGGTTCATCGCAATCATTTCCGGCCAGGCTCTTTTCATCGTCACCATAATCAAACTGCTTTGACGGACGCCAGATGTCAGAGCGTCAGATTTCAGCTGTTTCTGGCACACTGATTTGGGGGCACTGCGCTCACCATTTACCGAAAAACATACGGCGCAGCGGCCCCATATAGGAATATGGGAGGGCATATCGCCCACACCTCAAAATTGATCTTTTCCCATTTTTTTGCTATATTTCCCAACATGTTTCACCGCTATATCACAGCCTCATCAGGCCGGAAAATCGACTTTGACAGAGCTAGCTTGCTGATGGATCAGGAGCTATTTCATCAGTGTCACCGCGATGTTATAAAATTTTATCAGCCTCAAGGGTTTAATACCTTTGATCTGGAGATCTGCACCCGCATGTGGGGAGATCCCCTGCAATTTCTGTGGAACAGATATTGTACGTTCCACAGAGAAAAATATGGCAAACCTTTTGAACCCGATGTATCCCTGACATGGGATACAAAACCATGATGTTTTCAAGCTTGATATTTCAAGGCTTCCCTTTGCCATTTAGCCATTGGGCCCGCGCTCCTTTTCTTTCCGCTTCCTATAGGGTGACTTAGTCCTTCACAAAGACATGCTCTAAAGACATGGTCATGCGGTCATAGGCTCCTCAATACCAACAATACCAAGAAGAGGGCTTGTCTAACATCCCTGATCGCCTGCCCCGCCTCAAATCACTGAAATTTTGTGGTCTTAACGGCCTCCCCCCAAGGAAATGCTAGGCAGCTTTGCATAAATATAGTACTTTAGAATGCGGTTCGAAAAGTTGAGGCGGGCAAAGGTAAACGCTTAAATAATGGAATAGAAGCTGCGCTTTAAGTTGCTGTCGTTTAAAATTCATAAAAGAAGGCCGACCCAAGTTCCAAATTTGTGTCATATTTCGGTCGGCATTTGCACGCTAGATATTTCCATCTTACGTTGGAACACAGCGGCAAACGTGAAGTGAGGCAAACCACGAAGAACCAAACGACAAAGGCCAACGAAACAGTCACAGCAGAATGATAGCAATAGCAAGAAAGTTGAAGGTGGAAAATGGGCGGTTAAAGGGACCGCCTCCCCCCCCAGCCCAATGGCTCATTGCTGAAACAGTACACAGTCCTGTTGTCGATTGATTGGCAACAACAAATTGGAAGCAATCTTCTCAGGGCAAACCTGAAAAACAACCGGGAGATGAAGGAGCGAATGCGAAAGTTAGCTGCAAGAACCGGGATCATTGGCTTGATGGGAATCTTGGTGGCTTTGTTGGTGGGATATACGGGCGCCATTTCCGAACCCCAACAAGAAAAGTGGTCCCCGGCACACAACAGCTCCCTGTTTGGCAGCTATCTGGCAGGCCGCGCGGCTGCTGGGCAACGCGACAACAAAGTGGCTGCACGCTACTATCACCGCGCCCTTGAAATCGATCCCGACAATGAGACCATTTTACACAAGGCCTTCGTTCTCGATGTCTTCATGGGCAATTTCGACCGGGCGGCAAAACTTGCCAAGCGGGTTTTAAAAGTCGACAAAGAACAACATCTGGCCTTGCTGGTTTTGGGTGTCCACGCCGCCAAACATGGCCGCTATCATGAAGCCGAGAAATATTTCAGCAGGGCCAACAATAACCGCATCACCGGCCTGATTGCAATGTTGTCCCGCGCCTGGACCTATCATGGTCAGCACAAGACACGCAAAGCCTTAAAATTGCTGCGCACCCAAAACCGCGCCGCCTGGGCCAAGTCCTATCAGGAATACCACGCCGCCCTGATCGCCGATTTGGCCGGTAACTATAATTACGCTGGCGACATCTTCGACCGGATGTTCAAAAAAGAACCAGGTGTTTTGCGTGTCGCCCTGGCCTATGCCCAACACGCCTGGCATGGCGGCAAAACTTGGCTTGCCAAACGGATCATTCGCAAACATCTCAAACGGGTGCCAGAACACCCCCTGATTTCGCAACTCAAAGCCAAGATCAAGGCTGGCGCGAAACCAGAACTGATGGTTCAATCGGTCCATGACGGCCTAGCCGAGGTCTATTACGGCATTGGTGATGCTATGGCGGGCGAAGGTGGTGTGGATATCGGCGCTATCTATTTACAATTTGCCCTTTATTTGAAGCCTGATTTCACATTGGCAAAGCTTTCCC
>WGBT01000003.1 GCA_015494185.1 Hyphomicrobiales bacterium
ACGTCTGGCAAGAGTGCGCTGGCTCAGACCGACAGAACGCGCCGTTCAACACACCGTTTGAACGGTGTGGCCGCAAATGGTCAGACGGCGTTGCAAACTGCGGCTGCTCCTGCCCCTGTTGCGGCCGCACCAGCAGCTGCAGCAGAAGCTGCGCCTGCGTCGCAAGTTACGTCACAAGCATCGCGGCGTTTTGTCCGCCCCCCTGTGATCAAGGCCAACAGCACCCGCGAAATTGCCCTGGCGCGGCGGAAAGCCCTGTCGAGCCGTGGAAAGGTTGCCACCAAGACGGCGGACCGGGTTCGTGACGCCAAGACTTGCCGCCGTTCTGCGGCGGTTCAGGCCGGCGCGAATACAACGGCAAACCCGGCAAATGCTGAAACCGCGGCAGCCAAGTCCGCTCCATCTGCATCTCAGCCAACACGTGCTGCAGCCCGTACTAAGGGAGGTCTTGGCAAAGTCAGCCGGGTTGTGCCGCGCACCAAGCCGGTCATGGCGCCGGGCCGGGCGGCTTCATTGGCACGCCGGCGCGCCCAAGCGAGCCGTGGCAAGGCTGGGCTTAGCGCAGCGGGGATCAGTCCGGCCCAGGCGGTGCGCACCAGCAATCCGGAGATGTCCGGCCGGGAACTGGCGCGGGCCTTGCGTGCTCAACGCAGCCAAAACGGCAATGCTGGTAAGAAGAAATGTGCGCCAAGCGGACGTCAGCGCCGGAATTGTCTTACCGGCGAAAGTGCCGTGCGTGCCGCTCAGGATCAACCTTGGAAAGTGGGGGCGAGTGAAACCACCCATGGTCAGACCGTGACCGGCACCCAGGTTGGCCGCAAAGCTTCTGTGACCGGCGATGAAGCCAGCACCTGCCGGATCATCACCGGCACCGAATATATGGGGGCGGATATCTTCCGCGAATTTTGCCAGACGGATCCAACCCCGAGTGTGATGCGGGGCGGGGTGTCTGCCACATCGGTTGGGAATGCGGTGACCGGCAACCGGGTAGGGCGCAGCCCGAAAGTGACCGGCGATGAGCCTGGCACCTGCAAGCGGGTGACCGGAACAGAATATGTCGGTGCCGAGCAGACCCAGTCCTATTGCGGGATTACCCCTCAGCCGCATCCGGCCAAAGTGGCGCGCGGGCAAACCCCAAAAAACAAGCCGGTGACGGGAAACCTGGTGTTGCGCTCAGAACGGGTGACCGGCAATGAAGCTGGTTTCAATCGGCAATTGACCGGCACTCCTTACACCCAGCTTGGGGAGGGGGGCGCCCCGCCTAAAGTGCAAAAGAGCATGACTTTGCAGGGGCATGTGGTGACCGGAACCTATGTTGGCCGCAGAGAGCGGATGACCGGCGATGAAATGGGCAGCTGCCGCACCATTACCGGTGATGAATATATTGGGCTCGAACAATATCAAAGCTTCTGCAATACGCGGCCTGAGCCGTCGGATCAGAAGTGGGGCGTTCCAGCACCATCACCGGAGAGACCATTACTGGGACGATGACCGGGCGCAGCCCGAAAGTGACCGGCGATGAGCCCGGCGTTTGCAAGGCGATCACCGGCACGCCCTATGCAGGACTTGAGCAATATAGCCAGTTCTGTGAAGTACCCCAGACCAATATGGCCATGGCCCGGATGTATGCTTCCAAGCGCGCAGCCGGCGCTCCGATGACCGGCATTCAGCCGGGGATTGGCGGGGTTGTGACCGGCACTGAGCGCGGGGCTTGCGAAACCGTCAGTGGCACGCCCTATCTTGGCGATGATCAACAGGCGGCCGTTTGCAAGCGGCCCATGGGGGCACGCAATGGCAGGGCCGTCAATGGCAGTGCGGGCAATGGTGCGGCGCAGTCAAGATCCTCAAGGCAGTCAAGCCCTGCGGTCATGAATGGGCAGGCGGCTGCGAACGGTGCGGCTATCAACGGCGCGGCGATGAACGGTGCCGCGCAAGGCAACGGCCTGATGGCGGCCAATGGCCAGGCCATGGCGAATGGTCAAGCGGTCAATGGTCAAATGGCCCAGATGACCCAGATGACGATGGACGGGCAAGCCGCGGTGGTCACCAATGGCATGGCCAATGGAAGCGGCATGAACGGCGCGGCGATGAACGGCGCGGCAGCTATGGCGCCCATCAATGGTTCTATGAATGGTTCCATGAATGGGGTGCCCCTCAATGGCGCAGCCCTAAATGGGGGAGCAAATGGCGCCAATGGTCAGTACGAGCAGTTTACCACCCAAGCCGCCAATGGGGCCAATGGCATTGCCAGCAATGGTCATCTGCCTTGGGAAGATTTCAGCACCAAGCCGCCAATGCATGCCAGTGCTATGCTGCGGAACAATGGCCGCGTGACCGGCAACAGATATGAAAATGGTCATATCACCGGCCCCTTTGGTATGGCTGCTGGCAAGGTGACCGGCACGGAAGAAGCCCGCTTCGGGCGTCCGCCTGCCCCGGCTGTTGAGAACCCTCAACCAACCGAGATCGATGGCCGTGTCAAGGCGCGGATCACCGGTGAAGGTCAGGATGCTGGCTTGAAGATCACCGGCGACGACTGGGAATTGAGCAATCGTGTGACCGGCACCGAAGGCCGTTGGGCCGAAGTGCGCAACCCGACCCGGCGCGGTGGCCCCATGTCCGCCATGGCGATGCTGCGCAAAGGTCCGCGCAATGAAGATTTGCCGCCGCCGGTCAACAAGGTCACCGGCAGCAGTGGCAACACCGATGCTGGCGCACTGGTCACTTATTCCGGCGGTGCCCGCGGTTGAGATGAGGGCTTGGAGACACTGAGGCAATGTTGACAACACGTCGTCCATATCAGCGCCCCTATCAGCGCTCTGGGAGCACGGCCCCCGTTACCGCTCCGTTGCGCCGCCCTGGTGCAGTGGGCGCAGAGGCGGCAGACCGTTCAACGGCTCCCAATGGGCCAGCCCGTCATAGACGGGAAACGCGCAGGGCGGACCGATTGGCGGCTTCGGCGGTTTTCAAATCCGCCCCGTTGCACTCGCGCACAACTGGTGCCGATGACGCGTCCCATGCATTGGTCAAAACCAGTGAAAATCAACGCCTTTACGCTTATGAAAGCGGGGTTAAGAACGCCTTTGATGAAATTGTCCCGGTCTTGAAACGGATTTCCGCCCTGCAAGGCGAGGCTGATTTTGAAAACCGGGCGCAACAGCTGGCGCGGCAGAGTTTCGGCTTCGAGCTGCCGGCAAATATTTTGGCAGATGCCTGGGTTTCAGGGTTGGATATGCGCCGTTTGTTTGCCTGGTGTGTGTTTGAAACCAATCGGCGGTTTGCCGATGAATTTTTCGCCAAGGACCCGCTCAATGGTTTGGGAACGGAGGAATTCGCCGCTTTCTTGCAAAGCTGCGGCTTCCACATCATGGATATTTCGCCCTGTGCGGATGGCCGGCTGGCCCATCTCATTCGTTATGTTCTGCGCCTCCCCTATCGGGCGGTGCGGCGGAAATCCTATGCCGGGGCGATGTTCGATATTGAAAACAGCGTTCAAAAATGGGTGGAGACGGAGTTGCAACGGTTTCGCGAAGGGAAGCCGAATTTTGCGTCCGACCCGACCCGTTATTTGAAAGTGGTGGCCTATCATTTCAGCTCGGTCGATCCTGCTCATGAAGGTTGTGCCGCTCATGGCTCGGATACCGAAAAGGCTGCAGCCGCAGGGCTCGAACGGCTGTTGGAGTTTCGCCAGGCGATCGAGAACAGTTTTTGCTGTGGCGCGTCGATCGATTTGCTGCTGATTGGGGTGGACACCGATACCGACAGCCTGCGCATCCATGTGCCCGATGCCGATGGCAATAGCGATCTTGGCCGCTACGTTTCATCACTGGAACTGTTCGATGGCACCCGCGGACAAAGTGAAACACAAGCGCGGGAATCTATTCGCGCAGCTATTCGCCAAGTATCACCCGGGGTGAGCGAGGGCAGTTTGGAATTGATCGCGATGTTGATCGAGAACAATTTCTCGCAGATTGCCTATGTCCGCAGGTTTCATGGCCCGCATTATCAAGATATTGGCCATGCGGAACGGTTTATCGGGGCGGGGATTGGCTTTGAGGAAATCCAGCTGCGCAACCTGATGTATTTTGCCTATCTCAACACCGTTGAGGAGGCCGCCCCTGACCTTGATGTGGGGATCAAGATTTTTACCGGTCTGAACGTTGCTCATGGTCTGCCGGTGCCGGTCTTGGTGCGCTTTGATTATCACGGTCAGGTCCCAGGTGCGCGCGACCGGGCTGTGGAGCGCTGTGAGCGGGTGGCTGCAGCCTTGTTGGAACGCTATTCGGACCTGTTTGAAAAAGGTCTGTTGCACGTCATGCAGGTCGTCCGGGATTGTCATGCCAATGGGGCGCTTGAAGTGTTGACTTGCACAGCGAATCCGAAATCTGAAGCGGGAGCACACTGATGAAGATTTTTCGCGTGATTCGCCCGCTGGTGGCGACACAACGCATTTCAGGATTGGAACACAAGCATTTGAAAGTCGTCAATGATGGCAAGGCGGATTTTGTGGCGATCGATGCGGTGGGGTGTATTCCCGGGGACTGGGTGATCGGTGTCGGCAGTGCCGCGGCCCGTGAAGCCGCCGGACGTGACAAATTCCCCAGCGATCTGACCATTGTTGGGATCATCGATCATTGGCCCCCAGAAGATGAGAATCGAGTTGCGGATGAGAAAGAAAAAGAGGGAACGGGCGCATGAATATTTTTCACGTTGAAGGTTCCCTGGTCTGCACCCGGCGTGTCGATGGTTTGAAGAATCAAAGCCTGCGGGTGCTGCGCGATGCTTTTACAGGGAATTTGGCTGTTGCGACCGATCCTGTTGGTGCGCGGCCGGGCAACCGGGTCTTTGCCGTCAGCGGATCCGCTGCTCGCTATGCGATGGATGATTGGAAAATTTACACGGATCTGACGATCTGCGGGATCATCGATTTGAGTGATGATGAGGCAGATTAACTGATGGAGCTCGACCATGGCGCTGAAAACTGAATCACAGAAATCGACGAAAAACACTCGAACCACAGGAGACAAGGAAATGCCTACTGAAACCATTGGAATTGCTTTGGGGATGATCGAAACCCGCGGTCTGGTTCCCGCGATTGAAGCCGCAGACGCGATGACCAAAGCTGCCGAAGTCCGTCTGATTGGCCGCGAATTCGTTGGCGGCGGTTATGTCACCGTGCTGGTGCGTGGTGAAACCGGGGCTGTCAACGCTGCTGTCCGTGCGGGCGCCGATGCTTGTGAGCGGGTCGGTGACGGTTTGGTGGCCGCGCATATCATTGCCCGTCCCCATCGCGAAGTGGAGCCTGTGCTGGAAGCGGCTGCGGCTTAATTCTTTTCCCAGTTTTGTTGTTCGCAGGCGGGTTTATCACCCGCCTAGATGGCAAATTCTCTGGGTAATACTGGGTGAGAAATGATATCAAGACCGTGACCTTAAATCCGAATCGATTGAGGTTTGATTTTCGGTCAGCGCGAAAGCGGAAATAGCCTAATTCGAAAGTGTGTTCAGCAAAAGTAGAGCCCGGTTTTTCCGCTGAATATATAAAACAAATGGTTGGTGTTTTCTTTGCAATCATGAAAAGGAACAGGCGCCAATCTAAGATTTCTATCCGATAGGAGAACAGAAAAATGGCTAGTGAAACCATTGGAATTGCTTTGGGGATGATCGAAACCCGCGGTCTGGTCCCAGCGATTGAAGCCGCAGACGCAATGACCAAAGCTGCCGAAGTCCGTCTGATTGGCCGCGAATTCGTTGGCGGCGGTTATGTCACCGTGATGGTGCGTGGTGAAACCGGGGCTGTCAACGCTGCTGTCCGTGCCGGTGCCGATGCCTGTGAGCGGGTCGGTGACGGTTTGGTGGCCGCGCATATCATTGCCCGTCCCCATCGCGAAGTGGAATCCGTGTTGCCAAGTGGTGAAACAGGCACTGGCACTGGTGGCGCCCGCAAGAAAGCTGCTTAATTTATACCACCGGCCCCTGACCTTCATTCGTATACCGTTCAATTAACGCTAAAAGTTCAAAGGGATACGAGAAACGTCAGCGGTCAATAATAAATACCGCCGGTATTAGCAGTGGATTAGCGCGGCTGTTCTGACGGAAAATTTAGCTTTTCTGAACAGGCTCTTGTGAGCCTGTTCCTTTTTTAAGGCAGATTTTAATGTTTTAAGGCAGGCACGACACCAGCTTTTGAAGCCCTTGTGTTTCTGTATGCTCCGAGGGCAAAACCGGGGCCATTTTGTTGTGTTCCCGTGAACCAAGCGCATTTGTGGTTTGGGGTACTGTGGAGGTGCTGGGAAGGCCCATTTCAATGCGGCCCAAAAGATTGGGGCGAGCCGGTTGATCATCTGGAAGTTGTCGCCCGCCCACAACCGCCGGAATGGTGTTCACGGCATTGCTCAGCAAATGCGCCGGATCGTTGCGGCCCACATATTCATTGCCCATGCCACCCATGCCCATGCGGTGGGCCTTCAGATGGTCAATCAACTCTTGCTGGCCCCGCTTGCCCACCGCCGCCGCCGTTCGCCACGCTCCCGCCGGATCACTGGCGTCACGCCCCGCTTCTGACTGGCGGTGAACAGCCGGCGGGTGAACAACCCGGCGTCTGTAGGCCGGCCCCAGCCCGTGACCACGATAACCGTCGTTCACATAGACCCACTCCAGCGTCGTGCCCATAAGCTGCTCAATCTACTAGATCACCGGCAGCACCATGCGCAGAGTGTGCCCGTCATTTCGGGCCTGCCTGGGCAGAGCGCCTTGACATGCATCACCCCCCCCTGCGAACGCCGCCACGGGGTGGCTACCGATACCTTCCTCCCCAGCGCTCACGGCTTGCGTGTCTTGCCCTTGGCGATGCTTTCACCTTCGGCGCGTGCTGCGAATGATCCAGCAAAACACCCTGCCTATCATAAGCCGCAATCTGGCGCGGGCCATGAAAGCCTACCATCCTCCCACCAGGATATTCATGCCCCCACACCCGCGCCTTAGAGGCCAATTCAAAACTTAAGTTGAGTGATATCAACCAGTTGTGCTTCCATTG
>WGBT01000004.1 GCA_015494185.1 Hyphomicrobiales bacterium
GGCGATTCGCTGGAAAAGCTGGCGGCCATGGTGGACTTCGAGATATTCCCAGCCCATTTTAGTTAATCAGCCATTGTCTCGCGGGAACGATGAGACAAAGTACATGCCATCCTCAAGGAAAGCCCACGAAAGCGCGCTGCCACCCCCCTCCGCGCACAAAGGTCTTCCCTACTGAAGGGGCTGCTCTATGGTTCCAATGTGCGGCCTTCTGC
The DNA here is from genome assembly GCA_015494185.1 of Hyphomicrobiales bacterium. Lineage (GTDB taxonomy): Bacteria > Pseudomonadota > Alphaproteobacteria > Rhizobiales > S144-35 > S144-35. The sequence goes on from WGBT01000004.1 coordinate 213, forward strand.
CCTTTCACACCCGCAAGGGCGGCAAGCTTTATTGCTACTACGTCAGCCAGATGGTGCTGAAACATGGCGCGGGATCATGTCCGATCGGCCGCGTGCCTGCCTGCGAAATCGAAACTGCCATATCGACAAGTTGCGCACCGTGTTCCGCCAGCCCAAGATCATCACCGGCGTGTGGAAGATGGCACAGGAACATGATGCCGATATCAGTGAAGCCAATGCCCGACAGGCTCTGCAAAGCAGACGCTAACCCGGATATCTCACCAAAGTAGGTGCATCGGCTCGCCGAATCAGGGAGAATCGTTTTGCGCACAAACGGTTGGACCTGAACGGAGGATGAGCCGATGCAAACAGAGTGTAGCAATCACGATTTCGAATTTGAAGGCTTTGCGGGGCGCAAAGTTGTGGGCGGTTTCAATGGCGGGGCGATCACCTCGAACGCCGGCGCGTTGCTTTTGCGCCAGACCTTAAAAGCGACCGCTCTGATCAGCCAGGCCGCGGCCTGCTTTACCGATCACCGTCAGCCCAACAAGACCCAGCACAAGCTTGAGACGCTGATCGGCCAGAGGATTACAGGCATTGCGCTGGGCTATGAGGACCTGAACGACCACGACGCGTTGCGCCATGACCCGGTGTTGGCGCTGCTTTCCGACAGGCTGGAGCCCAAACGCGCAGATTGCGCGGCACTGGCTGGCAAGTCGACGCTGAACCGGCTGGAGCACGCCCCCGAAAGCGCGCCCACACGCTATAACAAAATCGCCCACGGCCCGGCAAAGCTTAAAGCCCTGTTCGTGGAGCTGTTCCTTCAGGCCCACGCGGCCCCGCGCAAACGCATCATCCTGGTTCTCGACGCCACGGACGATCCGCTGCATGGGCGGCAGGAAGGCCCGTTCTTTCACGGCTATTACCGTTGCTATTGCTAGGAGCCTGTCCATGAAGCCGGGAGATCGCGAACGCGGATTATTTCCCGCAAACAATGCCCAACGAAAACCTTAAAATGCTTAAGCATTTCGGCGGTTTCCCTTGAACATTCTTGCGAAAAATTCTCTCGCGCCGCGATCCTCCCGGCTTCATAGACAGGCTCCTATCTGCCGCTCTACATCTTTTGCGGCGACCATCGGCTGGCGGCCAGGCTGCGCTCCTCCAACATTGATGGCGCTTTGGGCGCAGTTGAGGAGGTTGAGCGGATCGTGGCGCAGCTCCGCGCAAAATGGCCTGACGTTGAAATTTGGCTCAGGGGCGATTCGGGCTTCTGCCGCGACGACCTGATGTCTTGGTGCGAAGACCATAATGTCGAGTTCGTGCTGGGATTGGCCAAGAATACGCGGCTGAAGGACGAGATCGCAGCTGAACTGGCCGCGGCGCAGAAGCCATTTGAGGACACCGGAATGGCGGCCCGCGTCTTCAAGGATTTCCGATACAAGACGCGCAAGAGCTGGCCGCGGACCCGCCGTGCCGTCGCCAAGGCCGAGCATCTGGAAAAGGGCGAAACCCCGCGCTTCGTCGTGACCACTTTGAAGCCGGACGCATTTGCAGCGCAAGCGCTTTACGAAGACATCTACTGCGCCAGAGGCGACATGGAGAACAGGATCAAGGACTGCCAGCTCGACCTGTTCGCCGACCGCACATCGACGGCGGCCATGCGCGCCCATCAGTTGCGCCTGTGGTTCTCCGGGCTGGCCTATGTGCTGATGACGGCACTTAAGCGCATCGGCCTTAAAGGCGCAAGGCTGGCGCGCGCCGCGCCGGGCACGATCCGGCTCAAACTCCTCAAGATCGGCGCGCTCGTAACCGTCAGCGTGCGACCTATCAAGGTGGCCATGGCAAGCGCCTGTCCCTATGCACAAGAGTTCGCCCAGGCCTTTGAGCGCCTGCGAAGGGCGGCGGCCTGAGACCGCCTGAATGGCAAGCGACCCGAACCCGACGAAAGGAGGCTGATCACGACAGGTTTTCAAAAGGCGCCCAAGTGGGGCAACCCATAACTGCGCAAATAAAAAACACAACCCAACATCAACACTCTCCGTACACAAACCAATCATCTGGTGAGATATCCGGGGTAGCCCACTTCCTCACCGGAGAGGTTGTCCATGTATTTGAGAGCTGCAGCCTGGCCATCAGCCGCACCGGCAAGGGCGGCTC
>WGBT01000005.1 GCA_015494185.1 Hyphomicrobiales bacterium
CCACAAGGCCAGTCTTTCCCAAATCTAGGAGCCTGTCCATGAAGTTGGGAGAAGCGCAGCGCGAGAGAATTTTGCGCAAGAATGTTTAAGGGAAACCGCCGAAACGCTTGAGTATTTTAAGGTTTTCGTTGGGTATTGTTGCGGAAAATAATCCACGTTCGCGATCTTTCGACTTCATGGACAGGCTTCTCATATTGTCATAAACGACGGTTCCTAACATCAACTCGTATACCGTTCAGTTACGTAAAAGCTTCAAAGGGATACAAAAAGCCTACCTTTTCCAGTTTCTTCGATCACGATCTGGTCATCGTAGTGCGAGAACGGTTACACGCATAAGCTCCACAAGGGGTACATTGAACCTTTCTCCTCACAAGCGCGACCAACTCCTAGGAATGCCTTCATAAGGCTGCTTATCAACCTGATTGTTGGTTCTCAAGGAGCAAAACAATGTCAAGGACAATTGGGAAAGTCCTTCTTGCAGGCACCGCCATCGCTTCGGCAATTGTTCTCACCACCCCGGAAGCCGCCTGGGCCAAGGCCAGGTTGAAATCCATGTCGATCAAGATCCAGGCAGGGATCGACTTCATCGAAGTCATCTCCACAGATCGGAAAAGATACACCAAGATCAAGCCGAAAACACTTCCACTTTGGTCAAGACTTGAGGTCGACACCAGATTTCCCGGCTATGTCGAGCATGTGGGTGTTGTTCTGGGGGCGTGCGGAACCGGTACATTTGGTATGTGCCAGGTCATGCCCTTGATCTTCATAGGGTATGGCAATGGGCGGGATTATTTCAGACAGCAAAAACTTTTCTTAAACACGAATCAGATTCCGGAATCGGTTCCTAATCACTCTTTCTTACCATCGCGCGAGAAGATCATCAGACGCTGCAATGACGAACTCGAGGCCAACGGTTCCGGAAAGGCGTACGGCTTTCAACAGACGTTCTGGGCCACGTTCATCGCCAACACGGCGAAAGCACACCTCAGAAGAAACATGATCATCGAAAGCCTCGGCCCCGGCCCGCACACGCGCTATCTCCAGCCGGTGGACCACACTCGGACCACGACGTTTACCGTCTATGTCCGTTGCCTGCCCTTCATTCCTGAGATCGAGACGGCTGGTGGCATAACGACGGGCCCCAAGCCCACCCATGGAAAGAGCAAGCCGCTATCGTTGCGCCGCCTATCGTACACCCCCACTCTTGGTGCAACAAAAACACCACGCCGATCATCATCTGCCCGGCGCCCGAAATGCCGCATCGTCAGCAAGAAGACATGCAAGCGCGTGCCAAAGCGCAGCTGCCAAACCACTTATGAAAAACAGTGCCGCACCGTGACTTCGCAAAGCTGCCGAACCGTCACCACCAGGGCCTGCAAGACCATTCGTGAAAAGATTTGCCGCAAGGCTCGAATGCCACTAAGCAGAAGTAGCGCAGCTGGCGGCATCGCCCGCGTATCAAGCCGCCCGAGCTGCACCATCCGCACCCGGCGCATCTGCCGGCCGGTCGCAAAGCGCCTGTGCACCCCCAAAACAACGCGCCGATGCACACGCGTGCCCCGCCGCCAATGCCGCACGCAATATGAAACCAAGTGCAGCATAAGCCGCAAGCGCATCTGCAAGCCGTAATCTACCAGAGGCCGTTGGGCATGTGACATGAGAAAATGCCCTCACGGCCTCCCATCGGCTTCAAAAAAGCAGGGTCTTTTCGGTTTGGCCGCTGTGGCCCTATTCCAGCACCACTTTTTCTTCTGCTTCGGAAATTTCCAGATTGAAGGCGGCATCGAGCAGAGCTTGGGTGTAAGCGGTTTTGGGGGATTCGAAAATGTCACGGCTCGGACCTTTTTCGACCACCTTGCCAAGCCGCATCACCATGACTTCATTGGCCAGCGCCCGCACCACGCGCAGGTCATGGGAAATGAACAGATAGGACAGGTTGTGCCGGTCTTGCAGGCGGCGCAGCAGTTCAACGATTTGCGCCTGTACCGAGACATCGAGTGCGCTGGTGGGTTCATCGAGCATCACAAATTTGGGCTCGAGCACCATGGCGCGGGCAATCGCGATACGTTGCCGCTGCCCCCCGGAAAACTCGTGAGGGTAACGGTCTTGAACGGCCGGATCAAGCTCCACTTCTTCAAGCGCTTTGGCGACTTTGGCGCGCCGGGCGTGATAATCAAGCTCGGGATTTTGAATGATCAACCCTTCTTCGATGATTTGGCCAATGGACATCCGCGGGCTGAGTGAACCGTAAGGGTCCTGAAAGACGATTTGCATTTCCCGGCGCAGCGGCCGCATCTGTCGAGAGCGATAACCATCGATACGTTGCCCATTGTAATAAATCGGCCCTTCGCTGGAAATCAGCCGCATCAAGGCCAACCCCAGCGTGGTCTTGCCGGAGCCGGATTCTCCCACCACGCCAAGGGTTTGGCCCTGTTTGATGGCTAGGGAGACGCCGTCCACGGCCTTGATGTGATCCACCGTCCGGCGTAAAAAACCGCGTTTGATGGGAAACCAGACCTTGAGATTGCGGGTTTCGATCACAGTTTTGGCATCCGGTCGCAATGCCGGCGGTTGGCCTTTGGGTTCGGAACTGAGAAGATGTTGGGTATAAGGGTGTTTGGGAGCGGCAAAAAGGGCTTTGGTTTCGCCACGCTCGACGATCTCGCCATTGTTCATGACACAGACCCGATCGGCCATTTTTTTGACAATGCCGAGATCATGGGTGATCAGCAGCATGGCCATGTTCATTTCTCGTTGCAGCTGTTTGAGAAGTTGTAAAATCTGCGCCTGAATGGTGACGTCAAGGGCGGTGGTCGGCTCGTCGGCAATCAGCAAATCCGGCTCATTGGCCAGTGCCATGGCGATCATCACCCGCTGCCGCTGGCCGCCGGACAGTTGATGAGGATAGGCTTTGAGGCGTTTTTCCGGCTCGCGAATGCCAACTTTGTGCAGCAGTTCAAGAACCCGGGCACGAATCGCTTTTGGATCCAATGTGCCATGCAGTTCCAGTGTTTCCCCGATCTGCCGTTCAATGGTGTGTAGTGGATTGAGCGATGTCATCGGTTCCTGGAAGATCATCGCAATCCGGTCGCCGCGCACGGCTCTTAGCTGCCGGTCGCTCATGGTGAGAATGTCTTGGCCATTGAACAGAATTTCACCAGAGGGATGTGAGGCAGGGGGATAGGGCAGCAGTTTGAGGATCGACAAAGCGGTGACCGTCTTGCCCGAGCCCGATTCACCGACAAGGGCTGTGGTCTCGCCTCTTTGAATCGTAAAACTGACATGACGGACCGCATCGGTGGTTTTGCCACCGGCGCGGAACCGTACCGACAAGTCTCGCACGTCGATCAAAGGATCTAAACTTTGATGCATCTTATCCCTGGTTCCCTTTTCCCCTGGTTCCCCGGCCTCTGGCTCCCCGGCTCCCCGGCCTTCTCCGGCTTCCCCGGCTTTTGGCTCCTTGATCTCTGGCCCTTGCCCCCTTCCCTGCCCCCTGACTTTTAAGTGAACGTCTTGCGTGGATCAAACGCATCACGCACCGCCTCGCCGATAAAGATGAGCAGGCTGAGCATGAGCGCAATGGTGGTAAAGGCGGTCAAGATCAGCCACCAAGCATGCAGATTGTCTTTCGCCTGAGCCAACAGCTCGCCCAGTGAGGGCTCGGTTGGCGGCAGGCCAAGTCCCAAGAAGTCCAGCGCGGTCAAAGTCACCAGCGAGCCTGACAGCAGAAAGGGCAGCATGGTGATGGTGGCAACCATGGCATTGGGCAAAAGATGCTTGAACATGATCTTGGTGTCAGACAGCCCCAAAGCGCGCGCTGCGGTGATATATTCCAGATTGCGCCCGCGCAAAAATTCGGCCCGCACCACACCCACCAGTGAAACCCAACTAAATGCGAGCAGAATAAACAACAGCACCCAAAAGCCCGGTGGCAGGATCGAGGCGATGATCAGCAGAATATAAAGTTGCGGCAGTGAGGTCCAAAGCTCGATGAAACGTTGAAAATAAAGATCGACACGGCCGCCAAAATAACCCTGTATGGCGCCCGCGGCAATGCCGATGATGCTGGACAAGAATGTCAGGATCAGCCCGAACAGGGCAGACAGCCGGAACCCATAAATCACCCGTGCCAGGACATCCCGGCCCTGCCCATCGGTGCCTAACAGATTGTCCCATGAGGGAGGTGTAGGGAAGGGCTCGGTGATATCGCGCTTGATGGTGTCATAGCTGTAACGGATCGGGGGCCAGATCATCCAGCCCCCCTTTTTGGCTATTTGTTCAACCACATAAGGGTCGCGATAATCGGCTTCGGTGGGAAATTCGCCGCCAAAGGTCTTTTCCGAATAGGTAACGAACATGGGAAAATACAGGCGGCCGTCATATTTGATGATATAGGGTTTGTCATTGGCGATGAACTCGGCAAACAGCGTCAGCACGAACAGCGATAGAAAGATCCACAATGCCCAATAGCCGCGCCGGTTGGCCTTGAAATTCGCCCACCGCCGTTGATTGATCGGTGAGTGGATGAAATGCATGAAACGTTGCCGCCAACGCCAAAAGCCATTGAAACGGCGGCCTGTTTCAGCTTGCGGGAGGGGTGTGCTGTCCATCTCGTTAGACCTCCCTCGATTCGAAATCGATGCGCGGATCAACCAGTGTGTAGGTGATATCGGCGATCAGATGCACGATCAGTCCGAGCAGTGAAAAGATATAGAGATTGGCGAAAACCACTGGATAGTCACGGCCGATAATGGCCTCGAAAGACAACAGTCCCAGCCCGTCGAGGCTGAAAATGGTCTCGATCAACAGCGATCCGGAGAAAAAGGCATAGAGAAAGGCGCCAGGAAAGCCCGCGATGATGATCAGCATCGCATTGCGGAACACATGGCCATAAAGCACACGATTTTCTGACAAGCCCTTCGCCCGTGCCGTGATCACATATTGTTTTTTGATTTCATCCAAAAACGAGTTCTTGGTCAGAAATGTCATGGTCGTAAAAGCGCCCACCCCCATCGCCAAAAGCGGTAAGGTCAAGTGCCAGAAATAATCGAGTATCTTTTGATACCAGGTCAGCTCATCGAAATTGTCGGAAGTCAGCCCGCGCAGGGGAAACCATTGGAAAAACTCGCCCCCGGCAAAAAAGACGATCAGCAATACGCCGAACACAAAGCTTGGGATGGCATAGCCGATCACCAGCAAAGTTGAGGTCCAAACGTCAAAAGGTTCGCCGTCATGAACCGCCTTGCGAATACCAAGCGGAATTGAAATGCCGTAAGTGAGCAAGGTCAACCAAAGCCCAAGCGAGATCGAGACAGGCAGTTTTTCCTTGATCAGATCGATGACGCTGACGCTGCGAAAATAGCTTTCCCCAAAGTCGAACCGGATGAAGTTCCAAAGCATGTTGAAAAACCGCTCATGGGCCGGTTTGTCGAACCCATAGAGTTTTTCCAACTGTTTGATGAATTCCGGATCGAGGCCGCGGGCACCATATTTGCTGTTTGCTGAGCCTGCGTCTGCGGCGCCGGGCGGTTGAGCGCCGCCGCCAAAATCGCCCGCACCGCCGCCAATCCGTGCGGTGGCGGCGACATCGGTTCCGGTCAGTTGCGCAATCATGCGTTCCACCGGGCCGCCGGGGGCGAATTGAATGATGATGAAGCTCACTAGCATGATTCCGAACAGGGTCGGGATCATCAACAGCAAGCGTCTGGCAATGTAAGCGCCCATATCGTTCTATTGTCCCAATTTTGCAGCCTTGTCGGCATCATACCACCATGTGTCGATAATGCCGCGCGCATAGGCGGGTTTGATCGCCGGCCATGAGAATTTATTCCAAAATGCCACCCAATGCGAGGCTTTATACCAGTGGGGAACCCAATAATGCCCCGCGCGCAAGACCCGGTCGATGGCGCGGCACACGGTATAAAGTTCGTCACGGGTCTTGGCCCGCACGGCCCGTTCGATCAGCGCATCGATGACCGGGTTGGCAATGCCGGCCAGATTGCGCGACCCTTTGGCGCGGGCGGCCTGTGAACTCCACAGATTGCGCATTTCAACGCCTGGTGTCATCGGCAAGACCTGACGCGCGCCGACAATGTCGAAATCAAAACTTTTGATCCGCCGTTCATATTGAGCGGGATCGACACGCCGCACGGTGGCTTGAATGCCCAGAAATTTTAGGTTTTGCGCATAGGGAATGGCAATCCGCTCCCCGGTGCGCGAAAGGGATAGAAATTCAATGGTCAAAGGCTCGCCCTTGGCATTGACCCGGCGGCCGTTCTTGATCACCCAACCGGCACTTTCGAGCAGTTTTGAGGCGATTAACAGATTGCGCCGGTTGCGGCCCGAACCATCGGTTTTCGGCGGCACGTAAGGAGCCTCGAAAACCTCTTTGGGCAATTGATCGCGGTAAGGCTCAAGCAGGGCCAGTTCCGCTTTCGAGGGCGGCCCGCTGGCTTTCATTTTGGAGTTTTCAAAAAAGCTTGCGGTGCGGATATAGGAATTGTGAAACAGTGTGCGGTTGGTCCACTCGAAGTCAAAGGCATAATCGAGCGCCTTGCGCACCCGGCGGTCGGCGAATTTGGCCCGGCGGGTATTGATGAAATAGCCCTGTGCTCCAGAGGGCCGCAGATCCGGCAACACTTTGCGGATCAAACGGCCTGACTTGACCTGGGGAATATCAT
>WGBT01000006.1 GCA_015494185.1 Hyphomicrobiales bacterium
GGTTATATTAAAATAACCACCTGAATTGTTGGGTTAGAGAAACATCACGATATGTATCATTAACCAGCGCCTCAAACCCAACAATCGCAGGCAACATTAAGCAATTCCAACCCAACCTACAGAGAAAAACAGGTAATATCAGCAAGTTGAACCAAGTCGGAAAGTTGAGGACGTATCTTTACTGAATTCTATCCCCCCTAGAGGAATCATTTTCGGCAATCCCTTTATTAAACGAGCGGATGCCTTTGCCAAATCCTTCACCGATCTCCGGCAACTTTTTGCCGCCGAAAACCAGAAATGTGATGCCCATGATAATGATCAGTTCCTGCATGCCAAGTCCGAACATGGTGTCTCCCATGTGATGGAATTAACCGTTTGCCGGTTGGCCGAAGTGTAAGAACCAACCAACAAACGGTTATGTTGGTTAATGAAAATTACTTGTCGAGGGAGATGTATGTTTCAGCTGCTGGAACATTATTACCATGGCAGTCTCGGCAGTTGTGCTGGGAGGTAATCCCGTTTGCAATAACATTATAAAGAACTTTATGTTTTGCTTTGAATTTCCCCTCTTTCCAGGCGTTGAGCATTATCGCGGTTTCCTGGGCAATATTTGCGGCCAGACGCGCGCAACGCTCCGCACGGGCATCACTGAGGAAAGTTTCATCGGCGGCTCTCATCCAACGACCAACGGAAATATGGCAGACGGGAGTACCGGCAATGGTCATGTCAGACAGTTTGCTCTTGAGGACTTTCTTTGGCTGGAACGACGGCAGTTCGGTGTAAGCGTAATAGAATGCCAGGTCGTTGACCATTGCCTCAGCGATATCGGTATCGTTTGTGGCCAGGCCGATAACCGTGCCGGCACCGGTAAGTGTTCCACAGAGAGCGCCCCAGCCGGCAAGACCACCATGGGCCCAACGCATGGCATCGATGGGCAGATCTTTCCACTGACCGCCAGGATTTTTCTGCAGATATTCAAGAAAGCCAGCAACAACCGAAGAGGCGCACCAGCGTTTGAAGTAGTTTTCGTATGTCGTCTGGGCAACCTTTGCCGGATCCAATTTTACGTACTCGAAGCCTGTCTTGTAACCGTATGCTTCGGCCTCCCTAACTCCAGAGCCAATAACTGTTGATGCCAGGGCGATGCCGGCCATGGCCTGACCGGAAGCTGTGAGAAATTTACGGCGTGAATTTTCCGCTTGCTGCTTGTCCATACAATCCTCCTTTAACGATTGGGTGAGTAACTAATAAACTAAACAGTGTCTCCGGAGACTACTACAATGTACCACTACGATTTCGGAAAACAATGTGGCATAATGTCGCACAAGGTGATAGTTCCTCTGTTAAAAACAACCATCAAGACAGCGAGATGGTTAATACGTCCCTGCACATAATGTTTGCCCATGAAAGGTAAACACAGCCATTGACATGAATATCTTTTCATATTAATAACCCTTCATAACTACACTAAACATCCATGACCGGGGGAATAGGCCACCCCCGAAGATGCAAACCAGCACTCACCCTGTGGGTGCGGCTTTAGCCGCTAATGCATATTGATCATGGCCACCAATCTCCAGGATACGGCAAGGTATTTTTCGCGCTCAAAGACAGGGCAAGATGGTCGTACTGTGTGTTTTCACGGGAAAAGAGGATGAGATATGTTGACAGGAAGAAGCGGTAAATCGTGCCCGGAACTTCTCAAGGCCCTTGCGGACCAGATCAGGCTTGCGGTGCTCATACAACTTATGAAAGGACCGCAGTATGTCCGAGAGTTAAATGCCCCTCTGGGGATTGAACAAACCCTGTTTTCCCATCATTTAAAAATCTTGAGGAAGATGGAGCTTGTGGTTGGGGAGCGCTCCGGCAAGGGAGTTCTTTACAGGTTAGCGCCCGGGGTTGCCTCTGAAAAAGGTGACGGCATAGACCTTGGCTGCTGTATCCTGAAATTTTGACCGAGGATGAGGATGCTAAAACTTGGGTTTGCGGTCTGTAGGTTTACAAATCTCCGGTATCCCTACTCCCACGGGGCTTTCAGCGGATAGGCATTTTGGGGCGTGTGTCTACAAAAATCAGGGTGTCTTCGTAAGGCTGATGACCTGTTTTGGCGGAATAATATTTAATGATTTTAATATGTTCGATGTGTCCTCGTGGATCTCGTTGCGCATGAGCACACGATAATTTAAATCAAAAAATTCTGTAACTTTCAGCTTCTCCAGGGAGCGCAGGATTCGGTGCCAGGGCAGGCCGCACCTGAGCTCGGCGACGCGCTCTATCAGAAGTGCGAGGGCGCAGATTTTGACATGGGTCTCGATACGGCGGGACGCCCAATGATACATCGGCATCAAGTGAATCTGTGACCGCTTGAGGGACCGAAAGCAACGTTCGATAACCATCAGCCCTTTGTAGCCACATGCGGCATCTTCCAGGCTGATGGTATCGTCGTTGGTCTCGATGACCCACTTGCCGTCATATCTGGCAGCGTCACGGATTGCCCCTCGGTCTATGCGAACAAGTCCGGACTTGGTGATCCGCAGATAACGCTTGTAGCGACGAGATGCCAGGAGGTCAATCGCCCATTGGGCCGTTGCCGAATGATTCTTGTGCTTGCCGAGTTCATCTTCAAGGAGCTCAACGATTGACTGGCGGTGCTTTGCCTGCCTTGCGGCCTCCTTGGGGTTGTAGCAAAGGATATAACGTTTGCGCCGTTCACCGTCACCGACAACCACTTCCTTGGCATGGAGATTGTCGCGGAACACGGTGTAACGTCCTCGTTTGCCGAGAACCTCGCGTTTTACCTCGGCAACGCTTGCCATACGGCAGGCCAGGAGATATTTGCCGCAGGCGCGGGCCAACTCTGCTCGATTCTCTTCGGAGTTCATCCCGGAATCAGCCACGAACATTGCCCGCCCCAGGTTCCACCCCCTGAGGTCGGCACGGATTTTCTTGATGGTAGTGACATCGGCGGTGTTGCCGGGAAGAACCCAACTGCGAACCGGTATGCCCTCGCGAGTAACGGCTAAGGCAATCACCACCTGGGGAGCCCAGAAGCCCTCTTTCGCGTGCCCAAATTTTCGCAAGGTGGCATTTTCGTGGCGGTCGGGATCGTCCTCCATGTCAACATGAAATGATGCTGTGGTGGTATCGTAGAAGATCAGATCGACTTCCATGTTGAGCAGGTTGGCAACTTTGAAAAAGATCGCCTTCTCAACCTCATCGATGTTGGCATGAAGAAAATCCATGGCGTCGTACATCTGCCTGAGCTTCAAGCCGCTACATGTGGGAAGGTAGACTGTTTTCAACCACCGATCCCAGACACCAAGTTTGGATTCGGGGGCGCACAATCGGTTGGCAACCATGGCGAAGAGAGCTCTTTCGTATGGGATCTTGATGCCGGCAGCATCCTGGATACGACAAAGCGTTTCCCGCAATCCCAGCCAATCCCAAAGGGCTTCGATTACCATGGGAGCCCCGAACTCCAGGGTCTGGTTGATTTTGAGGTTTTGCGGAAAGCCGTCCGGCTGTGAATCCCCAGATGCGTCCAGGGGATCAGCGACAGTAATGCCACATATACGGGCGATGGAGTTGCAAAGGCGAACCAGGTCTTGCCGGTTCAGTCGATCCGCCCGCCCAAAGTTATGGATAATCCGGGCCACCGGCTTCTTGGTTTCAGGGTGACGGACGTTGTGTGCCAGTTGCAGGTATTCGACAATTGATCCGTTCTTGTTTTTGCGTGTGGTTTTTCTCAAGTACATGCTTACCCGTTTAGCATGTATATAGATTGATATCAAGCAGAAAAAGAAAATTCGTGTGCCTACAGGTTTTGGGCGTCGGGAAAACGGCAAATTTGTAACTGGTTGAATTCTTGGAAATTATTTTTTGGGGCGGTAGGTTTTTGGCCGATTTGGTGCTTACGGACCGCAAACGAAAGTGTTCGCGAGGGCAATTTTTTAGTGAAACGTGAAGACTCTTTTTTTTGAGCTGAAAATGCCTTACAGTGAAATAAGCGCAACCGGAAAGGTTGTCGAAACCACTGCCCGTGCATCAAGGAGTGAAAGACTTATGGGAACCATTGAAACAAGAAATATCATCCATCATACGATCGACACCTTACCGCCGGAGAAACTTGACGATCTCCTGGACTTTCTTGACGATCTCCAACGCAGTAGCGAGGAGGAAACGGCTCTGTTGATGCGTGACCCCGGCTTTGTGAAGGATTACCAGGCCGCCAAGGAAGAAATTCGAACCGGCAAGACCGTCAGCTTCAAGTCGATCCGCCGTGATGTATGATATAGAGCTTTCCAGGAAGGCCGCCAAATTTTACCGCAAAGCAAATACCGTAACCATCCGCCGTCTCAATGCCGCCTTTGACCGTTTGGCAGAGGACCCCTTTCACCATTACAATATCAAGCCGTTATCCGGAGAGCTGCAAGGCAGCTATCGTCTCCGTGTCGGCAATATTCGTATTGTCTATTCAGTGGACGACAGCATCAAGAT
>WGBT01000007.1 GCA_015494185.1 Hyphomicrobiales bacterium
ATTTTGCCTTAAGGCTTTATCGGCGGCTGGAGGAACTGGGGGCCGCTGGGGAAGATATCCGCCCGATCATCGAAGCGCTCGAACGGCTTACCGAAGGGCAGGCCCTTTGAACAAGATCAAGCACCGAAAAGCTTTGTGTTTTCAGGCGGTGTTCGGTCAAGATTGAAAGACAGTGCAAGAAGCCTGTGATGGTGATTGTGAGGAAGGAAGCTGAACATTGGGTTTAACTTCCCTTTGGCCGGGCTGGCTTTTCTGTCTTGTGGCGCAAGTTTCCCAAAACCAGCGATTTTCAATATTTTGAAAGAGCTGTCCGGGCTGTTGTTGCTCTGCAGCATGGGGCTGGATGGTTTTCGCATCTTCCAGCATCATGATTGTGACATCTGACATTGGAACATTGTTTGCCATTTGCTCCTGTGAAGGTTGTTCGCGATTTGAGGGGGTATTGGACGGGGCAGGGAGCTTGGCCAAGATCGGTTGCAGGTCATGTTTCTCTTCACGTTGATCACCAAGATCACCAAGATGCGCCGTAAACAGTGCCCGGTCACTGTTGACGTCTTCGCCGGACTGAGAGTTGTAAGCTGCGTCCATGATTGGCCCATCGGTTGTTGCACTTTCTCCCAGTTTCAGCACTGTGAAATCTTTGCCAGGCTCCAGCCATTCCTTCAAAGGAAATATCAAGCCGATCCCACTGTTCAACGCCAATACCGTGCCAATGAGAGCGAGAAATCTTGTGTGACGTTTTATCCGGTGAATTGTCGTCATATTCACAACTTTTTTGGGTGCGTGTCGCCTCTATTTGCCTGCCCCAGGATAGCACACTCTGTTGCGGCGGAAGGGGCTGAACTCATTTGTTTGTTTATCGTTGTCATCGCCTTTTCCTGATCCGCCGCGGGGTATCAATCGCATGGCGGAATGACCGCCATAACCAAAATGTTAGGGCGAACATGGCAGAAAACAACACGGCGACAACGCCAATCATTGATTGGCTGAGCTGCGGACTCCATGATGTGACCTCATCAGCAGTTTGTCCAGAAACCGTTTTTTGAGGGTTAAGACTGACAAAAGATTGCGGCTGAGTTGCGGCCGTTGGGGGCTTTTCTGGTGTTGGCGGTGAACCGGGAAGCTTTTCGGAAGATTTCCGCCCGTTGCCAAAACCCGTTGCCTTCTTACTCTGTGGTTGCTGTGGCAGGGGGTGGATCAGCTTGAAAGCCTGCCGGTGGCGGCGAGTGGGCTTAAAGGCTTTTGGCGCTAAGAAGATATCTGAATGAGAAAGCGCATTGTCATGGCTGCTGCCGGGCGGTTTCGCTGGGAGCGCCGAAAGGGAGGGGTGGAAACGGGCTTGGGTATTGTTCGGGTTTTTCCTATCGATTGGAATGAGCCGATTGCGCTTGACCGCCACCCCCAGCGCGCGGGCGATATCAGCCAGCGATTTTTCCAGTTCATCTTCATCCGCCCCCACATAACGGCGGGCTTGCAGGCTTTCGATTTTCTGCCGTGCCCAAAATTTCGAGAGTTGTTTGACGGGTTGGGCCTCGATAAGCCGCAGTTTTGCCGACCATGGGTTGCCGTTGCTCTGTCCCGTGATCTGGATTTCCCCTTTGAGCGAGGAGGTTTTGGCAATAAAGGTGAGGGGCATGCCAGCATAAAGATCGGGCAAGGGATTGGGAAAACTCTCGACATAAACACCCGATGGCCAGGTGATGGAAAGATCGGTTATCGCTGGAGACGCCAACCGTTCGAGCAAGGCGGACAATGTGGCGGCAATGCGGGTGGAATCGGCAATGGGGGTGAAATGGCCACGGCCGATTTCTGCAAGGCGCCGCAAGAAATGGGGCTCGGCCTTGGCGCCAATGGCCACGGTGAACAGGCGCGTCCGCCCCATGACTTCGATGATCTGTGTGAACAATGGTGCTTTGTTGGTTATCGCCCCGCCGGTGATATAAAGCACTTGTCTTAATTGGTCTGATGCTTTCTCGCTTCCCCCATCCGTTTGCTGCAAGGCTGATTTGAGAGCCTCAAGCGCGCTTGCTCCTTGATCTTGGTCGAGTGGGCTGGGGCTGGTTCGCAGAGCGAGCAGCCGATAGCGGGCGGCCGCGATGGTGCGGGCATTGGCGATGACCGGCTTGCGAAACACCGCTTCAACTTGTCTGCCGTCGAAAAAGATCAGATTGAAACGCTCCCGGGCCGTCAACCGCGATAGGGCGGCAATCAATGTGGTTGCCGTTGCGGTCAATTTGCTGCCCGTCATGTCTTTTGAGTGATCGAGGACGAAAATGACCGTGCGCTTTTTCGGGGCCGATTTTGCCTGGCTGTTTGGCGGGCGCAACTGGGGGGGCGTGTTCACCTG
>WGBT01000008.1 GCA_015494185.1 Hyphomicrobiales bacterium
GTTGATATCAGTTGAGACTTTTTAGCCTCATAGAGTTGTGTATGGCTGAAGCGCCTTCCAGTCCTTGGTTTTCCCGCCAAAGCTTTAGTGTCTCTTATCGCCGATCAGCCCCGCTTAGGAGCCTTCGCCGCCACCACTTTCGCCGGTATCCGTCTTTTTCCACAATCCCTTCTTCTTCAAACTCTCAGCGACTTCCCGCGGCATGTAATTCTCATCATGTTTGGCCAAGACATTATCGGCAATGAACTGTCCCGACGCATCGAGTTTGCCTTCAGCCACCACCCCCTGCTCTTCCCGGAACAAATCCGGCAGCACACCATCATAGATCACGGGAATGGTCTTGGCATTGTCCGTCACCTTGAAGCGGACAAGGGTTCCTTCCCCGCGTTCGATGCTGCCCGCTTCAACCAGCCCGCCCAGACGAAAGCGCTGATTGGGCGGCAATTTTTTCTCGACCACATCGCTGGGGCTATAGAAAAAAACGATACTGTCTTCCAGCGCAAACAGCACCAAACCAACGGCAAAGGCCAAGACCCCAAGTCCAGAAAAGATAAAAACCGACCGTCGTTGTTTTCTCGTCATTCACCTTGCCTTTTTCTCGTCCCTCTTCTTTCTTGTCCCTTTTCTCGTCCCTTTTCTCGTCCCTCTTCAGGGCCACATAGGGCTTTTAGCGTATCCTTTTCTCATCACACGAGAGCCGGGAAGCCCATACCTCCGTGCTACCGTGCCCAAGCTAGGCGCCAAGGCCAAGATTTTTTGCCAGGGCATCGAGCTTGGCCAACGCGTCCTTGTCTTGCGCAAAGGCTTCACGGGCGGTTTTGAGCGCCTTGGCGGCATCTTCATGGCGGCGCAACACCACATAAGAATTGATCAGCCGCAACCAGCCAGCCAGATCGGTCTTGTTCTGTTTGAGCCGTTCGGCAAGCCCTTCGACCATGCTGTTGATCATCGCCATCCGCTCTTGCGGTGTCATCGAACGGGCATCTTCGATATCTTGAGCCGTGGGACCAGGACCAGGGGCCGAGGGACCGGGAGCTGCAGAACCAGGCGGACGCATCGCGGCCATACGGCGGGCGGCCAGGGCTTCAAAAGCGGCGATTTGTTCTTCAACCACAGGCTTCCATGGTGCCTCTTTCCCGCCTTCGGCCAGCAGTTTGCGCAGATCCGAAACCGCTTCCTTGGGACGCCCATCCTGGGCTTTGGCCATGGCCAGGGCAATCTTTGGCACCACCAGGGTCTTGTCCAATTTCAACGCTTCTAAATAGGCTTGCCGCGCCTCTTCGGAAATGACCCCCTCATTGGCCAACCGCAAAGCTTCCCCATAACCAGCCCACAAATTCGCCGAGGGGCCTTTCAGCGACAGTGCCTTGCGATAGGCGTCCACCGCTTCCGGGTAACGTTGTTGACGCAGATAGACCGGCGCAAGCACTGCCCAGCCGCGCCCATCCGTTGGGTTCTTGCGCAAAATGTCTTCGACCTTGGCGACCAAGGCCTGAACATTGTTGCGATCGATCGGCTGTTGCGCCCGTTCCGCAAACGGCTGTCCCGGCAAACCTGGATGCCCCAGGGCAAGATAAATCGCCAATGAAAGGGCTGGAATCATCGCCGCGGCGGCATAAAAGGCGGGCCCCAAACGGGCATCGGTTTGCTTTGCTTGGTGGGACACATTTTGGTGGGACACATTGCCGCTGTCTTTGTCAGTGCTGTCCTCGGGAATGTTCTCAGGGGCATTCTTTTCACTGTCAGAGGGCGCAACGATGGCCAACAGCCGCCGCGAAATTTCCACCCGGGCGGCTTCAGCATCCTCAGGGGAGATCAATCCCCGTTCCTCATCCAAACTGATTTCCTTGAGTTGATCGCGGTAAATCTCAGCGTCAAAGGCCGTTTCTGGCTCCGGCTGCCCAGCGCTTTGCGGGTCCATGCTTCCCTGTGCCTCGCCTTGACGCGCCAAAGGCCAAAGCAAATAAACCAGCACACCGGCCGTCATGACCGCCAATAAAATCCACAACAGCATTCGTCACCGCTTCCTTTTGAGCCCTTCCATTACAGCTCGCCATGACTTTCACAGCTCGCCATGACTTTTAGCCGCCACAGCCAACAATCACAGCTTACGCCCTCATTCTTTGTTTTTGATCGTGTTCTGTGCTCAAAATCGGGCTCTTTAGAGTTCCTCAAGCGTCCCTCACCTTTTTCCAAACAGGTTCCAAACAGGCGCTGTCCTTCTATCAATACACGATTATTGGGCAAAAAAAAGCGGGCAATTCCGCCCGCCCTTCAAGAGTTGTTGAACTCAACAGACGCTTTACCACTCTCATAGATTGGCATCTCGTTCCCACTGTTCTTACCAATCACGGTTCAACTCAGCTCACACGGTGCCAAGTGCCATCAGGGTTGCGGCAAGCCCGGCCCCGGAGCGTTTGCGGCCGCCCATCGATATATATGGTGTGGGTATAGCGGCGGCAATGCCTGTTTCCCAATTTATAAGGCGATTCGGGGACAATCTCACCATAGTGACCGCTTTCCGGATTGCGCCAGGGAACCGGCCGCCCCGAACGGCCATTTTCCAAGGCCTGATATTCCGCCCGGCTGGCAAGCTGACGATCAACGGCATCCATGCGTTTACCGATTTCATGGCCGACAATGCCCCCAATGAAGGCGCCAACCATGGTGGCGGCAACCCGCCCGCTGCCGCTGCCAACCTGACTGCCCAAAAGCCCACCGGCCACGGCCCCTATTCCCGTGCCGGCATCGGCATTGCTCAGCCCGCCGGGACCGCAACCGATCAGCGTGGTTGGCAACAAGACCACCAACAATCGCAAAATCATTTTCGTATCGGTCCCTCTCATTTTTCCCTCGGCCCCCATGCTGGTTATTCTGAACATTGTTTCATTCAGCCTTTGTTTGTTAAATCTGAAATTGGGTTGGCTATCATGATACGGCCACGCCAGGCCCCCCAACAGATCGGCCCCCAACGCATCAGCGTCTTGACACAAACGGAACAGCTTTTGAACTCGCTTTATCAAGGCGCCCTGATTCGGGCAAAATTGGGGCTGGGGATAACTCATGCGGCGGGAAGACGCAATTGGGCACGCAAGCCCCCTGTGGGCGCATCGGTCAATTGCAACTGGCCGTCATACATTCCCGCCAAATCGACGACGATTGACAGCCCAAGCCCAGAGCCGGGGGCTTGGGTATCGAGCCGGCGCCCCCGTTCCAGCACTTTGGCCTTGTCCGGATCGCTCAGGCCGGGACCATCATCTTCCACTATGATCAGCAACTGTTGAGCAACCTGATCACGCTGAACCGTAACTTTCACCTGGCGTGTGGCCCATTTGCAGGCATTGTCCAGCAAATTGCCGGCCATTTCCTCAAAATCCTGCGCCTCCCCGCGAAATCGCGCCCCGGCCGGACATGTCAATGACAGCTGGACCCCCTTATCGGCATAAATCTTCTCCAAAACCTGACATAATCGTTCAAGTTTCGGGCAGACTTCCGTGACTTCCCCAATCACCCCGCTCAAAGCCGCCACCCGGGCACGGTCGAGATAATGATTGATCTGCTGCCGCATGGTTTCAGCCTGTATCTGAACCTGTTCGGCCAAGGCCCCCTCACTTGCCCGCGCCTCATTGGTGATGACCGAAAGCGGCGTTTTCAAAGCATGGGCCAGATTGCCGACATGGGTGCGGGCACGTTCGATAATGTTCTCTTTGGATTTCAGCAAGGTGTTCAATTCGCGCTGCAACGGCGCAATCTCCATCGGATATGTTCCCTCCAGTTTCGTGCTGCGCCCAGCGCGAATTTCTTCCAAGGCTTTACGCATTTTCGACAAGGGAGCCAAGCCAAAACGAACGACCCAGAACAAGGCCACGATCAGCGCCAGCCCCAACAAGGTAAAAGCAATGCGCAACCGGGTTCGAAAACGATAAATGTTGGCTTCGATCTCAGAGACATCTTCGGCAACGGCAAAAGCATAATTCCGAGCCTGCCCCCCCTCCCCAATCTCGAAATGGGTCTCCAACACCCGCAATTTGGGCCGCTTCCCATCATCATCGCTGACCGGTGAAAATTGATAGCCTCGGAACAGCCCATCAGCCGGCACTTGCGCCGCGGTCATGCTGGGCAGCTTCAAGGGATGACCTTCCAAGGTCGGCGCCAACAGGGTGAAGGCCCGTGGCGGCTGGCGGGCGGGCTTGTTTGGATGGGACAGCAGCTTGACCTGCCAATGAAATTGCCGCGCCAACAAATTGAACGGATCGCCGCCTCTGATCCGCAGCGTCTCGGGAGCCGTCTGCAATGGCCTGTCCAACACTGTCTTGCTGTCGGAAAGCCGCGCCAACAAGCTTTTCAGCTGATCATTAACCAATAGTTTTTCAAGATCACGGTAAAGCGCACTGTCGAACAGCTCAATCACCGCATTGCGATAAAGATCCATCAACAGCCAAGTGGTGGCAGGCAGGACAATGGCGGCGATCAGCAAGGTGGCGCCGAGCAACCGTGCTGCCAATGAATTAAGGTAAGGGCGTACCCAAAGCGCTGGGGCCGATTGTCTTATCCTGCCAAGAACCCTCCTCCCCCGCACCAGTTGCCGTTTGAGCCCATTGCCGATTCCTGTTGGCATCATTCTCGACAATCGCGGCAACGGCTTAGCCATCCTTCTTCGCGGCCTTGGCATCATCGGATTCGGTGGATTCGGGCGCTGCCATCACATAGCCCAGCCCGCGCATGGTCTTGATCAAGCCCCCGGGCAGCTTTTTCCGCAACCGGCCGATGAAAACTTCAATGGTGTTGGAATCGCGATCGAAATGCTGATCATAGAGATGTTCGACCAGTTCCGTGCGCGAAATCACCCGGCCTTCATTATGCATCAGGTAAGACAACAGCCGGAATTCATGAGACGTCAGTTTGACCGGATTGCCATTGTAGGTGACCCGCGCCGATTTGGTGTCCAGCCGGACCGGACCGCATTCCAGCTCGCTTGACGCATGCCCCTTGGCGCGGCGCACCAGAGCCCGCACCCGGGCAAGCACTTCCTCGATATGAAACGGCTTGGCGACATAATCATCCGCCCCGGCATCGATCCCGGCGACCTTGTCGCTCCAGCGGTCACGGGCTGTCAAGATCAATACCGGCATCTTGCGGCCGTCACGGCGCCATTGCTCCAACACAGAAAGGCCGTCCATCTTCGGCAAACCCAGATCGAGAATCACCACATCATAGGGTTCGGTATCACCAAGGTAATGCCCCTCCTCCCCGTCATAGGCAACATCCACCGCATAGCCGGCTTCCGCCAAGGCCACTTCCAGTTGGCGGTTGAGGCGAGGCTCATCTTCGATAACCAAAACCCGCACGGCACCCAGATCCCCATGCTACAAGCACTTTTTACTGTTCCATTAAGACCAGAGGTATTTATGATTGACCGTTGATGCTTTCCGTATCTCTTTGAAGATTATACGTAAATTGGACGGCAGACGAGTCAAGGCCTGAGGCCGCTGGTATAAGTTGATGAAGCAACAAGCAATGGCTCCTTCCCGCCCCGCCCGCGCAAGCCTCACCATCACTTACAAAGTGTCTCACATCGCACATGTCAAATCAATAGACCGCCCCATTTCGGGCATCGATGCGCAAACTTCTCAACCGGTTGCCGCCACCTGAACTCTGGGTTACATTGACATTATAATAGTATTGACCGCCACTTTGGCACAATCGGGCATTGATCACCCGCCCGGATGTCGTCTGTGCGGCAATCCGGGCTGCTGCTGCGGCTGAAATCAACCCTTGCTGAGACATCAGTTTCCGCGCCTCGGCGCGCGAAATCGAACAGTTCGCCGCTTCAACGTCGAATCCGGCCGGAACCGAAATCACCGCCGCGGCAAGAAGAATTGCTGCAAACATGTTTTTCATAAAATCTACACCAGCTCCAGCTTCCCCGAACATTACTGTCCTGAACATTGCTGTTTAATCTTGCCGCCAAGCATAAAAGCGTCCGTCTGAACACAGGATGAATGAAGACCTCTCAGTATCTCTGCCCCCTTCCCCGATTTGCATTTGTATTAGGGGTTTGTATATCAAACATGCTTGTCAGCGAATTTTTGCCCGCCTATAGTGCCGCCAAACTTCCTCTTCCGCAGCTCTTACAACCTTTGCGGAAATTGAACACAGTTCGAGACAACGACAAGAAACATGCTTGATAAATTACGACAATCCACCAAGGGTGTCTTGGCTTATATTCTGATCGGCCTCTTGGTTGTTGCCTTTGCCGTTTGGGGCATTGCCGATATTTTTACCGGCGGCGGCGACCAACCGGTTGCCACGGTTGGCGATATCGAAATTTCCCAGGCCGATTTCGACCGTTCCTATCGCAACCAGCAGCGCTTTTACCAAGACCAGCTCAACCGGGATTTGGGCAGCGAAGAATTGCGGGCTTTAGGCATTGATCGGACGGTGTTGGCACGGCTCATCAACGGCGCCCTGGCCGACAATCACGCTATCACATTAGGTCTTGGCGTCACCGATGAAACAATCGCGCAAAGCATTCGCAATGATCCCGCCTTTTTAGGTCTTGATGGAAAGTTTGACCGCAGCCGCTTGCAAGATCTGCTCACCTTGAGCGGTTTGAGCGAGCCTGCCTATATCGCGCTCAAAAAGCGTGAATTGCTGCGCCAGCAAATCACCGATTCGCTGACATTGGACATCCCGGCTCCGAAACTTCTCGTTGATCTTACCGGGCAATACCAGTTTGAAAAACGCAAACTGCGTTACATCGTGCTCGATGAAAAAGTTGTGGGGCCCCTTGCCGAACCTGATGACAAGACCCTCAAAGATTTTCATCAGCTGATGAAAGCCAACTATATGGCGCCGGAATACCGCAAAATCGGGCTGATCATCCTCACGCCCAAAACCTTGGCCCCCAAGATGGAAGTCAGCGAAGAGGAGATCAAGGCCAAATATGCAGAAGTCAAGCAGCGTTTCAACACGCCCGAAAAGCGCCGCATCCAGCAAATCGTTTTTCCTGATGAAAAAGCTGCGGCAACGGCGCGCAAGAAGATACGCCGCAGCAAAGACTTTATTGCCATCGCCAAGAAACAGGGCCAAACCCTCAAGGATATCGATCTGGGGCTGCTGGCCAAATCGGATCTGATTGATCCCGCCATTGCCGAAGCGGCCTTCACCCTGAAAAAAGGACAAATTTCCCAGCCCATCAAGGGCCAATTCAATACGGTCATTTTACGGGTGAGCGAGATTGTTCCCGCCGTGAACAAGACCCTCGATCAGGTCAAAGATCAGGTCAAGGCGATGATTGCAAAAGAAAAAGCCGTTCATCATATCAATGAACTGCAAGACAGTATTGAAGAGGAACGCGCCGCGGGCACCCCGCTCAATGAAATCGCTGAAAAGTTGGGCCTTGAATATATCGAAATCCCCGCCATCGACCGTCACGGGCGTGACCCCAAAGGCAAAACTGTGGCGCTGATTGCCAGCACGCCCAGAATTGTCAGCGAGGCTTTTAAGGCGGAAGCCGGCGAAGAGATCGAAGCGATCCCAACAGATGAAAACGGGCTGGCCTGGGTCGAGGTCCTCGACATTACCGAAGCCGAGCTCAAACCCTTTGAAAGCGTCAAGGCCGAGGTCTTGAAGGATTGGCGGGAGCAGACGTTGCGCACCAAACTGGGAGAATTGGCGGCCAAGTTGGTTGCACAATCCAAGCCCAGCAAAACCAGGCCGGCGAAAAGTTTCGAGGAAATTGCCGGTTCTGTGAAGCGCAAGATCATCACCACCAAACCGTTCACCCGTGACAAGCTCCCCCCGCCGCTGCCACGCTCTGCCGCAACGCTGATTTTCACATTGGCGAAAAATGCCGTGTCCTCGACCCCCTCAGCAGATGGCAAGACCCGGTTGGTGTTTCAGGTGATCGAGATCATACCCGCCGAAAAGCTTAAGCCTGACGCGGCCAAGAAAATCAGCGACGCCCTCAAAAAACAGCTGACCTATGATATCTTGGCTGGCTATTTCAACGGGTTGCGCAAACAGTATCCTGTGGAGGTCAATCGCTCGGTCTTTGATCGTTTGACAGGCCGCTAGCTCAAGACGGGGTGAGGCAGCAACAGAAACGAGGCAGACATAAAAGCAGATATAAAATGACCGCCAAAGGCTCCACCAACATGGTCTCAGACGGCCAACAGTCCTTAGCTTCGCCGCCCACGGCCACGGCCCCATCAGCGCCATCGCTGCAACCTGGCTTTGAGCGCTTTGCCGAACGCTATGAGCAGGGACAGCCGCAAGTCGTCTGGACCAGACTTGTGGCTGATCTCGAAACCCCGGTCTCGGCAATGTTGAAATTGGCAGCGGATCGCCCCAACAGTTTCTTGCTGGAATCGGTGGAAGGGGGCGCAAGCCGCGGCCGCTATTCGATCATCGGCCTGGCCCCTGACATCGTCTGGTATGCCCGCGGCCAACAGGCCTGGATCAACCGCGCCCCCGAAAAACATCCCCAAAAGTTCAAAAAAGAACCAGTAGATACGCTCACCTCACTGCGCAATTTGTTGGCGGCCTCCCGGATTTCCCTGCCCGCCGGTCTGCCACCGATGGCCAGCGGGGTGTTCGGCTATATGGGCTATGATACGGTCCGGCTGATCGAGCATCTGCCCAATGTCAAGCCGGACGCTTTGGGGCTGCCCGATGCGATGATGATCCGCCCGACCTTAATGGTGATTTTCGATGCCCTAAAGGATGAGATGACGCTGGTCACACCGGTCTGGCCCACAAAACGCTTATCGGCCAAAACCGCATGGTCCCGCGCCCGGGAACGCCTTCGCGGACTGATCGAACAGCTCGATCAGCCTTTACAGCATGCCACACCACCACCGCAACATCACACCATGAAAATGCCAGCGCCCACCTCCAACACACCCGCAAGCGACTATCAAAAAATGGTCGAAAAAGCCAAAGACTATATTGCGGCGGGGGACATTTTCCAGGTCGTGCTGTCACAACGTTTCGAAGCTCCCTTCACCTTGCCCGCCTTTTCCCTGTACCGGGCCTTACGCCGCACCAACCCCTCCCCCTATCTGTTCTTCTTGAATTTTGCAGGCTTTTCCGTGGTTGGTTCCAGCCCGGAAATTCTCGTCAAGGTTCATGACCGGCGGGTGACCATCCGTCCGATTGCCGGCACCCGCCCCCGCGGCGCCAACGAACAGGAAGATCAAGCCTTGGAGGCCGATCTTCTGGCCGATGAAAAAGAACTGGCGGAACATTTGATGTTGCTCGATCTGGGGCGCAATGATGTCGGACGGGTTGCCAAGACAGGCACGGTGGAGGTCACCGATAGCTTTTTCCTGGAACGTTACTCCCATGTCATGCATATCGTCTCCAATGTCGAGGGGGATTTACGTGACGAGTTGGACGCAATCGATGCCTTGATGGCCGGCTTTCCCGCCGGGACCGTTTCAGGAGCACCGAAAGTGCGGGCGATGGAAATCATCGATGAGCTCGAGCGTGACAAGCGTGGCATTTATGCGGGCTGTGTTGGTTATTTCTCCGCCGATGGCAATATGGATACCTGCATTGTGTTACGCACGGCCATTGTCCGTGACGGCCGCATGTTTGTTCAAGCTGGGGCGGGCATCGTTGCCGATTCGGTGCCCGCCAAAGAACAGGAAGAATGTGAGAACAAGGCTAAAGCCCTGTTTCGCGCCGCCGAAGAGGCCAACCGTTTCGCCGCCAGCGCTCCATGGCCGAAAAACCGATGACCCAAAACCGAACGGGAGGAGGGGGCAGAAAGAGAAGGCGGAAGCTGAAGGACGCAAGATGAAATACCTGACCTTGCTGCGCCACGCCAAATCAAGCTGGACAGACCTTGCCATCGATGACTTTGAGCGCCCTTTAGCCCCCCGGGGCCAACAGGCAGCGCCAGCCATGGGCCGTTATCTGGCCGGTTTTTCTGATCGGCAGGAGTGCCCGCCGCCTATCGACTTGATTTTCTGCTCCCCTGCCAAACGCGCCGCGCAAACTTTGCAGGCCGTCTTAGTGG
>WGBT01000009.1 GCA_015494185.1 Hyphomicrobiales bacterium
AGGAGGTGGTGGAGGCAACAATAATTCAGAGGTTCCTCGGAAAAGCTTACCAAAGCTGGTGTTTTTGAAAAAAAATGAAGCCCCCACCCATAAAGAGAAAACTACCGTTCTCCAGATGCAATAAACTTTCGCCACGATAAACCTGCAGTTTACGCCTATTGCTCGGGCAGGTCAGGAATCATGCCAAGAGCGGCCATATAGGTTGTCAGCAGAGCTTCTTGTTCGCGCCGCTCATGTTCTGGTTTCTTGCGCAAGGCAATGATGGCGCGCAAGGCTTTGGTGTCAAAACCTTCGGCTTTGGCTTCGAGATAAACCTCACGAATATCGGCAGCAATGGCGGCCTTTTCCTCTTCCAGGCGTTCAATCCGTTCGACAATGGCTTGCAGTTGGGTCTGGGCGTTGCCGTTCACCTGACTATCTTCAGCGGGAATGGATTCAACGTGTGACATGGCCTTTTCGCTTCTCATCTGACAATGACATTATTCAAGATCAGGGCGAAAGCATAAGGGAACGGCGCGAGGCTCGGCAAGCGCTGTTCTTAGTTTATCCAGAGCTTTCGGCTGTGTTTGGGCCTTTGCCAGTATCATTCTGATCCTCGGACAGATCGCCCGGTAATGGCACGCCGGCATTGGCAAAGGCGGCCTTTTGCTGGGCGGCAACCTGGGCAAGATCAAAATTCTCAATCGTCTCATTGAACAGCCGGTAGAAATTCAGTTTGGCGTCAAGATGCAGGAAGACGCCCCCCAAACCAATCGAGGCCCGATCCATGAAGACGAATTCGCGCGGAACCTTGACCGGGCCTTTCTCACGCAACAACTGATGCACCCGAAAAGCTTGTTTGCGGCCATATTCGGCATGGTTGACACCTTCCTCGCCAATTCGGCGGACCCGGTCATCGAGCAGTGCATTGTAAATGAATTCGGCCCAAATATTGAGGATGTCGATGATCTCGTTTGAAAGGCCGGTAAAGCCCCAGGTTTCATAGGCATGGACGATAAGATCGCGGTCATTGTGTAACAAGCCGTGATAAAGATCGATCACACCTTGAATGAAGCGCGGCTGAAAACTTCGCATACAGCCGAAATCGAGCAGATTGATGCCTCGCGGCATACCATCTGTTTCAAAGACGGTATAGTTGCCAAGGTGGGGATCCCCATGAATGATGCCGAAATGGGAAAACGGATACCACCAGGCGCGGAACATGGCTTGGGTGATTTGATTGCGCACTTCTTGGGGGTGGTCTTTGTAATCGAGAACCGGCCGGCCCTCGAGCCAGCTCATGGTCAGCAGCCGTTTGGTGGAAAGCTCAGGATAGACGGTTGGGATGCGGACCAGCTCATCATTGGCAAAGATGATCCCGTAAAGTTTGAGATGAGCGGCCTCGAGCCGATAGTCGAGCTCTTCGCGCAGTCTCTGGCGAATTTCGACGAGAACTTCACTGGTTTCGATTGCTGGGCGCAACCGCTGATGGAGCGCAAAGAGCACTTTGAGCTGGGCCAGATCGGCTTCAACGGCGGACTGCATGTCGGGATATTGCAGTTTGCAGGCCAGCGCCTCCCCCGTCAAAGAACGGGCGCGATGGACCTGGCCCAGCGAGGCGGAGGCTGAAGCCTTATGCTCGAATGCAGCGAATTTGCTTTCCCAGCGGGCCCCCAGCTCGGCGCGCATCCGGCGTTTCACAAAGGGCCAGCCCATTGGCGGGGCGTGGGATTGCAATTGGGAAAGTTCTGCCGCATATTCTGCCGGAATAGCCTCAGGGATCGTTGCCAGAAGTTGGGCCACTTTCATGATCGGCCCTTTCAGATTGCCAAGGGCTGTGGCAAATTCGGCGGCGTTTTT
The DNA here is from genome assembly GCA_015494185.1 of Hyphomicrobiales bacterium. GTDB lineage: Bacteria > Pseudomonadota > Alphaproteobacteria > Rhizobiales > S144-35 > S144-35. The sequence continues at coordinate 1,840 of WGBT01000009.1, forward strand.
TCGTTCATCGAGGGTCAGGCCAAACAGCTGATGACCGGCAAGCTTGGCAACGGCCCCGCCGACATTGGCGCCCACCTGAGCATAGCGCCGCACCCTTTGTGACAGGCGGTTTGCTTCCTGGTCCTGTTGTTCCTCAGAAGAGGGTGGGGAAGGTGAGCGACCGGCGGATTGTGGTGTCGCAGCAGGGGGGTATTTTTTCGTCATGACTTAGTAACCGGGCTGTTATCGTTTGCCAGCATCTTTCTTCGGAATCGCGTCATTTAAGGGATATAACTTGTAAGGGATATAACTTGCGGCATGGCTGATTGAAAGATCGGTTTGAGCCGTTCTTTGAGGCTTTTTCAAGCCCAAGACCGCCGGTCCTGGGCTGAAAATATGAAAACCCATCGGAATTGCCGGGTTGGCCCGATAGCCCGGCTTCTGGACCTTTTGTGAGAAAAAGAGAGAGAGTGATTATGCCATTGAGG
>WGBT01000010.1 GCA_015494185.1 Hyphomicrobiales bacterium
CGCGCCCTCATTGCAGAATTTTTTGCAGCAAGTGCGGCATACGGGGCTGGAGATCAAGCGTGACATGGATCAGGGGCGCGACGAGGTGCGGATCATGACGGTCCACGGCGCCAAGGGGCTTGAGGCGGAAATCGTTTTCCTGCCGGATACTTGTTCCACCCGCGGCGCTTCTGGCCGGAACGCGTTTTTGACCGTGCCGCCTGGCCCAGAGCAACCGCCCAATGCTCCCGAAGCGCTGATCTGGACCGCGCAAAAGGCCGGCCGGGTTGCGGTGGTGGAAACAGCACTTGAGGCGCGCCGGCAGGCCGAGCGGCAGGAATATTACCGGCTGCTTTATGTCGCCATGACCCGCGCCCGGGAACGGCTTTATGTCTGCGGTTTCGAGGGACGCCGCAACCGGGATAAGGGCTGCTGGTATGATGTCATCCGCGAGGCGTTGCAAGACGATTGCGAAAAGGTCGAGATCGATGGGGAGACGGTGTTGCGTTTCACAAGCCCGCAAAGCGCTCCATTGCCCCCGCCTCCCCGCTTGGTTGATCCACCTGCGCCGTCATCGTTGCCCGATTGGTTGCAAACGCCGGTGGTTCCCCCGGCAAAAGCTGTGATAACCCTGACCCCCTCGGCACTTGTGCCGCCGGAACTGGCGGAAAGTCGCCATGAGGTGCCCCCTTTGCCGGAGACGGACCAGCAAGATCAACAAGAGCAAGCGCTTGCCTTGAGCCGCGATGAGCGCCGCCTGCGCGGCATTTTGACCCATGCCTTACTCGAACATTTACCGCCTTTGCCGGCTGCGTCCCGGCCTGTGGCCGCCAAGCGTTTGCTGGCTGCTGAAGCCGCGGAGTTGCCTGAGACTGTTCGTGAGGAGATTGCCGCAGAAGTACTGGCCCTATTGGAAAATCCCGATTTTGCCCGTTTTTTCGGGCCGGGCAGTGTGGCGGAAGTGCCGATCATCTTCGCCCATGAGACCAAAGGGCGCCGTCTTCACATTCCCGGTGTCATTGACCGGTTGTTGATCTGTGAAGAAAGTATTGACATTATTGATTTCAAAACCAACCGTGAGGTGCCTGACGAACGCGATGCCATTCCCCAGGCCTATATTCTGCAACTTGCGGCATATCGTCTTGGCATTTCCCGGCTGTATCCTGGCAAGTCTGTACGCTGTGGCTTGTTATGGACGAAAAATCAACGCCTAACCTGGCTGGATGCGGCGCAGCTGGCCGAATTGGCCCCGCGGCTTGAACAGATCGGTCAACAGCTTCTCTTGGCCGAGAAAGCAAACTGAGGCTTGACGGAACGGCCGTGTGCACATTAGGTTTCGCCCCTAAGGAAGGGCCGCGCTTTTGGTGCATGATTGCGCCACGAGGACGGCAAAGGGAGACAGAAAGCGCTAAAGGTCAAAATGAAAGAGGTCGGAGCAAAATGATCTCTGAATGTAAGGGGCAGTGAGATGTGAAGGGATGGAATAGCTTTCATTCCTGTTTGCCCGCAAGATTGACCTTGCGCATCTGGTTGGACATCAAAATTGAAAATTTCAGGAGAGGAACCCGGCTATGGCAATAGCGATTACCGATGCGCAATTTGAGAAAGAAGTGCTGCAGTCTGAAACCCCCGTCGTCGTTGATTTCTGGGCGGAATGGTGCGGCCCTTGCCGGCAGATTGCCCCTGCTTTGGAAGAAATTGCGCAGGAAATGAGCGGTAAGGTGAAGATCGTCAAGATGAATGTTGATGAAAATCCAATGACGCCGACCACCTACCGGATTCAGGCTATTCCGACCTTGATTCTCTTCAAAAATGGGGAGGTCGTTGACCGCCAGATGGGGGCTTTGCCGAAAACCCGGCTTTCAAGCTGGATCAGCGCCAACGTCTAATAGCCAACACGTCAATAGTCATCAGGCGCTGATCGGCCCAAGCAGCGTAAGACGAAGCGGCCTTAAGGGGATGGGGCCGCTTTGTTTTTGCCAGGCTTTCAAATGGACTGGCAAGCGTCAGAAGGGCTGTCATGAGCTGTCATGAAGTGTAAAATCTGCACTTGACCTAACAGACAGTGGCTATCTTGTTGGCACTTTCTGGTGCTGCACCTGTCCTTACATTCCATGGTAGCGTTTTTGCATTTTCGACAAGTTTGTCAAGGACCACCTTCGGTGGCCGCGAAGCGGTTTCACCCTTGACAAACTTGTCGAAAATGCCAGTGTCTCACCATGGAATGCAAGGGCGGATCTGACACTTTCTGTAAGGTTGAAATCTGAATCTAGACTTTTACACATAAAGCCCCCTGTAATAGCAATGGTTCCTGATCTTCATTCGTATTTCATATACGGCTCAATTAATACCACCGGCCCCTGACCTTTCTTGGTGTGCCGTTCAATTAACGCAGAACATTCAAAGGGATACGGAAAGCATAAGCGGTCAATAAAAAAGACCTCCAGTATCATCATGCCCCGTTATAAGCTGACAATCGAATATGACGGCACGCCCTTTCTGGGCTGGCAAATGCAGCGTGACGGCAAGACCGTGCAGGGCGAATTGAGGGCTGCCGTCAAGGCGTTTTGCGGGGAGGAGGTCGTTCCTCAAGGGGCGGGGCGCACCGATGCGGGGGTGCATGCCTTGGGGCAGGTTGCACATATCGACTTGCAGCGGGACTGGCCGGAAGATCGGGTTCGCGAAGCCATCAATCACCATTTGAAGCCCGCTCCGATTGCGGTGCTTCATTGCGTTGTGGTCGAGGACAGTTTCGATGCCCGTTTCTCGGCGTTGAAACGGCACTATCTTTATCGGATCATCATGCGCCGGGCACCGTTGACGATCGACCGTGACCGGGCCTGGCGGGTGGCGCGGCCGCTTGATGCTAAACGGATGCATGAGGCGGCGCAAGTGTTGATTGGCCGGCATGACTTCACCACGTTTCGGGCCTCGCAATGCCAAGCCGCCTCGCCGGTGAAGACGCTGGATCATATTTCGGTGACCAGAACTGGAAATGAGATTGCTATTCGGGTTTCGGCCCGGTCATTCCTGCACCATCAGGTGCGTTCTTTCGTTGGCGCCTTGAAGTGGGTTGGAGAGGGCAAGTGGACGGCTTCAGATCTTGCCGCGGCCTTGGCGGCGCGTGACCGAACACGCTGCCCCCCTTTGGCACCTGCGGCGGGGCTTTATTTGACCGGCGTCGATTACGCCTGAGTGGCAGACTTTGCGAAAAACGCCAGAGGCGGCCTTATGTATGTAAGGAAAAGTCAGAGACGGGTTTGAGCGCTGTCAACGAGGCTTGAGGGTTTGTTGAAAACGAATCGGTTGGCCGTGGGCAGGGCCGAGGATTTCATCTTCCCACATCACCCGCCGGCCGCGGATGATCGTGCCCTTTGGCCAGCCTTTGACTTTCATGCCGGCATAAGGGGTCCAGCCGCAGCGGCTTTGCGACCAGCTGTCTTCGATCAGGCGGGTTTCGTTCATGTCGACAATGGTAAAGTCCGCATCATAGCCCACCGCGATGCGGCCCTTGCCGACAATATCGAACAGGCGTTGCGGGCCGTGTGATGTCATGTCAACGAAGCGCTGTAAGCTGAGATGCCCGGCATTGACGTGGTTGAGCATGACCGGCACCAAGGTCTGCACACCAGGCATGCCAGAGGGGGAGGCAGGATAGGGGTTGGCTTTTTCTTCCAAGGTGTGCGGGGCGTGATCTGACCCCAAAATATCGGCCACGCCTGAACGCAGCCCCCACCAAATCTTGGCCCGGTGACGGTTGCCGCGGATCGGCGGGTTCATTTGGGCCCGGGTGCCAAGCCGGTCATACGCCTCTGGGGCGGCAAAGGTGAGATGTTGGGGGGTGACTTCGACGCTGACGAGGTCCTTGTTGGCAGCAAGCAACTCCCATTCCTCGGCCGTGGAAATATGCAGAATGTGAATTTGCTTGCCGGTTTCCCGGGCGATACGGATCAGCCGCTTAGTGCAAAGCCTGGCCGCTTCGGCATCACGCCAAACCGGATGGCTGGCAGGATCGCCTTGCACCCGCCTATCGAGGCGTGCCTTCAGGCGTGGTTCATCTTCGGCATGAAAGGCGGCCCGGCGGCTGATGGCGCGCAAAATCCGGGCCACGGATGGATCATCGTCAACCAGCAGATCCCCGGTCGAGGAGCCCATGAAGACCTTGACGCCCGCCACCCCTTCGAGGCGTTCCAAAACCGGCAATTGCGCGACATTCTCCCGGGTGCCGCCAACATAAAAGGCGAAGTCGCAAAACATCCGGTTACGCGCCCGGGCGACCTTGTCTTGCAGGGCTTCTATGGTGGTGGTCGGGGGATTGGTGTTGGGCATTTCAAAGACGCCGGTGACGCCCCCCATGACGGCAGCACGGCTGCCGGTTTCAAGGTCTTCCTTGTGTTCGTTGCCGGGCTCGCGAAAATGAACTTGGGTATCGATCACTCCAGGCAACACATGCAAGCCCTGCAAGGCGAGGGTTTGAGCGGCTTTGCTGGCCGGGATTTGTCCGATCTCCACAATTCGGCCATCGCGGATGGCAATATCGGCCTCTCCCATGCCATCATGGTTGACCACCCGGCCCCCCTGCAAGATAAGGTCGTAGGTTTCACTCATATGTGTATGTGGTCCAATCGCGCCGCAATTTGAAGTCTCGTTGCCGTCTCGCTCAGGGCTTGAAGCGCGGGCCATGAGCGCTTAGTTTGGCAAATTGATTGCAGGTTCCAGGTTGAGGGTCAAGAAAAACAGTATTCACAGCATTCAGGGAAAATAGCAAATGTGTATTGCAACCATCCTGAAAGACCGGGCGGTGTTCGAGGTGAAAGGTGCTGATGCCCGCCGTTTCCTTCATGGTATTATCACCAATTCCATGGAAAAGGCGCGCGAAGGGGAGGCGCTTCATGCTGGCTTGCTGACGCCGCAGGGGAAATTGCTGTTCGATTTCTTTATTTACGCACCGCCCCGGTCCAATGGATCTCAGAGCGCGGCTGCTTCTGAGAGGCCGGAAAGTGAAGAAGAGACGCGTTTTCTGTTCGATTGTCCTGAAGCGCTCAAAGACGAACTGATCAAGCGTTTGACCTTCTACCGGTTGCGCGCCAAGGTGGATTTTGCGGATTTGTCAGGCGATTATGAGGTTTTAGCGGTTTGGCAGACCGATGCGGCCCCGGCGCTGGAAATGGCGTTTCGAGATCCCCGTTTGCCGGCCCTGGGCTGGCGGGCCTTTGCCGCAAAAGGAGCGGCGGAGCTGATGGATGACTTGCCGTGTGAAAGGGGCGATGAAGCCGCCTATCATGCTCATCGCATCGCGCTTGGCGTGCCGGAAGGGGGGAAAGATTATGCTTTCGGTGATATCTTTCCCCATGAGGCCAATTTCGATCAACTCAACGGGGTCGATTTCAACAAGGGCTGTTATGTCGGCCAGGAGGTTGTGTCACGGATGCAGCACAAGACGGTGGTGCGCAAGCGCATCGTCCCCGTCATGGCGGTTCAGGAGGGGCAGGTGCTGCCGCCATTTGGCACGGAAATCGAGGTCGAAGGCTTTCCGATTGGCAAGATGGGCTCGTCCACCGGGGGCCATGGTCTGGCGTTGATCCGGCTTGACCGCGCGGCCAAGGCGCTCAGTGAGAACAAGGCGATCACCGCAAATGGGGTGGCATTGCGCTTGAAAAAGCCGGACTGGGCCCGGTTTGAGATCCCGCAACAGGCGGCCTGAACGATGCCGCAGCCTTCCGCTTGTCTGATCGGAGAAGATGGCGTGTCACGCTGTGGTTGGTGTGGCGAAGATCCGCTTTATGTCCACTATCATGATCATGAATGGGGGGTTCCGAAAACCGATGACCGGGCCCTGTTCGAGAAACTTGTTCTGGAGGGGTTTCAGGCTGGTTTGTCGTGGCTTACCGTGTTGAAAAAGCGGCCGCGGTTTCGCCTGGTGTTCGATGATTTCGATGCGGAAAAAATCGCCCGTTATGATGCGGCCAAGGTGGCGGCTTTGATGGGCGATTCGGGGATTATCCGCAATCGGGCGAAGATCGAGGCAGCCATTGTCAATGCGCAATGTTTTCTGGCGCTTCAAGAAACCACCCGGTTTGCCGATTTCCTTTGGAATTTTGTCGATGGGGTTCCGGTTCAAAACCATTTGCGGTATCAAGATCAGGTCCCAGCTCAAACCGCGGTGAGCAAAAAACTGTCGAAAGCTTTGAAAGCGCGCGGTTTTCGGTTTTGCGGGCCGATTACAATCTATGCTTTCATGCAGTCGGTGGGCATGGTCAACGACCATCTGGTGAGCTGTCATCGTCATGAGATCTGTGCGGGGCTGACCGTGGCGCTGTAAAGCCGCTGTAAGGCAAAAGTGTCTTTGGGTGCATTGTGGTGGGAAGCTCGCTTCCGATTCACCAAAAGGATGGCCCGCCATCCTTCCGCATCCATCGTCGCTCACCCGAGATGGGTGAGGCGAGCGACGATGGCTCCGGAAGGATGGCTTGAGAGAACCATCAATCTATACGGGGATTATCGCATATTTATCTGAATTTATAACTTGATTGATTGTAAATGGAGGCGGGACGATGTCCTTGAAACGCAAACAGCCCTTTGTGGTGCGCCGTGATGGAGGGGGAGAGGCAAGTGACGCAACGATGCCAGGCGGGAGCTCTGCGGCCAAGCCACGGGCCTGGCAGCGGATGCTTTCGGGCCGCCGGCTTGATCTGCTCAACCCCACCGTGGCGGACATCGAAATCGAGGATATTGCCCATGGGTTGGCGCGGGTGGCCCGCTGGAATGGGCAGACCCTTGGAGATCATCCGTTTTCGGTTGCTCAGCATTCGCTGTTGGTCGATGATATCTTATGCGCGCTTTATGAAGAGGCGCCGCGGTCCTGGCGGATGGCCGCGCTGTTGCACGATGCCCCGGAATATGTCATTGGCGATTTGATCAGCCCGTTCAAGGCTGCGATTGGTTTCGATTATAAAACGATCGAGAACCGGTTGCTTGCCGTCATTTATGAGCGGTTTCATTTGCCGCCGAACTTGCCGAAGCCGGTGCGCTCATTGATCAAGCAAGCCGATCGCTATGCCGCCTATTTCGAGGCGACAATTTTGGCGGGGTTCACCGATGCTGAAGCAGACCAATATTTTTCCAAGCCGGTGGCCTTGTGTGAACAGTCGATTGCCCGTTTTTCGGCCTTGCAACCCTGGCCCGCTCATGAAGCGCAGGGACGGTTCTTGAAGCGTTTTTATAAATTGTCCGGCCAGCCAAGCCATGCGTTGGGCCATTGATCCATATTCAAGCGCTGGCTTTGAAATAGCTGTCGATGAAGCGGCGATAGATTCGGGTGAGGCACTCAAGGTCGCTGACCGGCACCCGTTCATCCACCTTGTGAATGGTGGCGTTGACAAGGCCGAATTCGATCACCGGGCAATAATCCTTGATGAACCGCGCATCCGAGGTGCCGCCGCTGGTGGAAAGTTCAGGCTTATGGCCGGTTTCGGCTTCAATGGCGTGCGCCAAGGTGGTGCTCAAAAAGCCCGGTTCGGTGAGGAAACTTTCGCCGGAAAGCTGAAAGGCGATATCCCATTCAAGCCCGGTTCCTTGCAGAGCCGTGGCGGTCTTGTTGCGCAGCAGAGCCATTAAACTATTCCCGCTATGGCTGTCGTTGAAGCGGATATTGAACTGCGCCTGGGCGCGTTCTGGGATCACATTTACCGCAGGGTTGCCGACATCGACGCTGGTGATCTCCAGATTGGAGGGCATGAAATGGGCGGTCCCCTGATCAAGTGGTTCGCTTAAAAAATGGTCGAGCACTTTCAGCAGCCCCGGAATCGGGTTGTTGGCAAGATGGGGATAGGCGGCGTGTCCCTGCTTGCCGGTGATGGTTAACACGCCGTTGAGGCTGCCGCGGCGGCCGATCTTGATGGCATCGCCGATCTTTTCCGGGTTGGAGGGCTCGCCAACCAGACAGTGATCAAGCTTTTCACCATTTTGTTTGAGCCATTGCAGCATTTTAATGGTGCCATTGACGGCCGGGCCTTCTTCATCGCCGGTGATCAGAAAACTGATGGAGCCTTTGGGGGGAAGGCCGTTTTGGGCAAGATAGTCGAGGGTTGCCGCTAAAAAACAGGCAATGCCTCCCTTCATGTCGGCCGCGCCCCGGCCATAGAGCACGCCATTGACGATTTCAGCGGCAAAAGGCGGATGGCGCCAGCTTTGCAGCGGGCCTGGAGGGACCACATCAGTATGCCCGGCAAAACATAAATGGGGTGCGCTGGTGCCGATTCGGGCATAGAGATTGTCGACATCAGGGGTGCCGGGGGCTGAAAAGGTCAGCCGATGGCAAGTGAAGCCCGCAGGTTCAAGCACGCTTTGCAGATAGGTGAGCGCCCCACCTTCATCAGGGGTTATGCTTTTGCAGCGCACAAGCGCTTGGGTCAGGCTGACCGGATCGATGGGAGTGACGGAGAGAGCTTTAGAGGTCATATAGCAAGCTCATACAGCAAGTGCGGGATCGGTGTTGCCACCGGGCTCGGGGCCATAGGCATTGGCGCCGGCAGTTCCAGGGTAAAAGCCCAATTCAATGAAAAACCAAAGGCCAACGGCCAGCATTTCAAGCGCCAGCCAAGTGGAAAGATTATAAATGCGTTCCAATGAGCCCAGCCCTTCTACATAAGAGGTGCCAAACTTCACCAAAAGCGGCAGCCAGAGCAAGGCGGTGTACCAGCCAGATTTGTTGCGGTCATGCAGGCGTTTGGTGGTGATGGCAATGGCGGGGTAAAACAGGACGAGACTGATGCCAAGGCCATAAAGGCCCAGTTGGCGGGTATTGGTGAGAATATCGCGAAACGGATTGTCAGAAAAGATCGAAGGCATTGCCGGGACCGCAAGCAGGATTCCAAGAATGGCCAGACAGGCGAAACCAAACCAGAAACCCAGCCGGCCGGTGCGGCCTTGGAGACTGAAAAAAAGACGGATCATAAGGTTCGTTCCAAAGAGCTTTTGAATACATTCAGACAGATTATGAGACATTCCCTCCCCAGCCCAATGGTGTCCTCCAAGCCATCCTTTTGGTGAATCGGAAGTGAGCTTCTTGCATGTTCACAATAGGCTAATAAGAAGCTCTTTGGAAGTGTCTCAGAAGGCTCTCAAATCATCTGAACCCTCACATAACTTATACATTGGTTGTCAGGGGTGGCAAGAGTACAGTACAAGGGGAGCGGGGGCGTAAGCGTTTCACCCATTTATGGGGGACGCTCCTTCAAAATTTTATGAATCCTTGAGGTTCTTAAGAATATGCTGAAAGTCCGTGTCATCCCCTGTCTGGATGTGAAAGAGGGACGCGTCGTCAAAGGGGTCAATTTTGTGGATCTGGTTGACGCTGGTGATCCGGTTGAAAGTGCGGCCGCTTATGATGCCGCCGGGGCCGATGAGCTGACCTTTCTTGACATCACCGCAAGCCATGAAAACCGCGGGATCATTCTCGATGTGGTGCAAGAGACCGCGGAACGGTGCTTCATGCCGCTGACGGTTGGCGGAGGGGTGCGCGAGCTCGATGATATCCGCAAGCTGTTACAGCGCGGGGCGGATAAGGTTTCCATCAACACCGCCGCGGTGCGTAATCCCGACTTTGTACGGGAAGGGGCGGCGAAGTTCGGCGCGCAATGTATCGTGGTGGCCATCGATGCCAAACGGGTTTCGGGACCTGACGAGCCCGGCCGGTGGGAGATTTTCACCCATGGGGGCCGTGAGCCGACCGGTCTTGACGCGGTTGAATTTGCCAAACAGGTGGTGGCGCTGGGGGCGGGGGAGATCCTGCTGACCTCGATGGACCGGGACGGAACGAAGTCGGGCTTTGACCTGGCGCTGACTCGTGCCGTTTCCGATGCCGTTGCGGTTCCTGTGATCGCCTCAGGCGGGGTGGGGTCGCTCAATCATTTGGTCGATGGGGTGCGCAAGGGCGGCGCCAGCGCGGTTCTGGCGGCTTCGATTTTTCATTTTGGCACATATACGATTGGCCAAGCCAAGGCGCATATGGCGCAAGCCGGAATCCCGGTCCGGCTCGATTACATCGATCAGACAAACGAGGACATGTTCGATGCAGCTTCTTAAAGTCGCGTTGGAATTGGGGCCGTTGGTGCTCTTCTTCCTGACCAATGCTTACGCCAAGACCATCGCCCCTGTGATCGACGGGGTGTTGGGGACCGATCTTGCCAGCCATGACAATATCATCACCGCCACGGCGGTTTTTATCGTGGCGATTTTGTTGGCCTTGCTGATCAATTGGCTGGTGTTTCGCAAAGTTGCTGCGATGGCGCTGGTCACGGCGGTTTTCGTGGTGGTTTTTGGCGGGTTGACCGTTTATCTCAATGATGGTGTCTTCATAAAGATGAAACCCACCCTGGTCAATCTATTGTTTGCCAGCTTGCTATTCGGCGGGCTCTATTTTGGTCAGCAGCTCCTCAAACTGGTTTTTGCGGACGCGTTTCATTTGACCGACCGGGGCTGGCATATTCTGACGGTTCGCTGGGGGCTGTTTTTCATTTTTCTGGCGCTGTTGAATGAAATCGTCTGGCGTAATTTCTCAACGGACACCTGGGTGAGTTTCAAGGTCTTTGGCATTATGCCTTTAACATTCCTGTTTGGCATGGCCCAAATTGGGGTGTTGACCAAATATCAACTCGACCCGGACGAAAGCAGTGAAAAGGTGATCGCTGCCGATGAAGAAAGCAGCAGGCAGGGCTGAATGATGAGACCTGTGGGGATTGCATGCAGGCGGCGAACTTTATGTTTATCCGTGTGCGCTCTCAATTGTGACTGGACGGCAGGCACAGATTGCGCTTACTATTAGGCGCATGTCAGATGAATTTCATTCTGACATCGTGATGATACGGGCTGGTTGGCGTGCAAGTAAGGCGCTATCAGCCATAGGTTTTTTGAAATGAGGGTTTGGCTAGAGGGAGGCTGAAGTCGAACCAAATTCATTTCAAAAAACTTGTTGATGTGTAAAGGGAGGTTATGGGGTGTCCCAACACTGAAAATGCTATTCTAGTCAAAATAGTCAAAAGCGTTCGATGATTCGCATTCTTCAGTGTGCAGGAATACATGAATAACCAGCGGTTTTGATCTGGTCGCGGTTCTTGAAATAGATCTTAAATAAAAGCGGCGCGTTGATGTTTGAGCGGCGGTTTCCAAAACAGCTGGTTCCAAGTAGGCAGGGAAGAACGTCATAACTTCTCAGCGTCATTATAATTTATGTCGGCCTCCGGGGAGGTCCATCGTCATGAGTGCCAAAACCAAGCCAAAGAAAACTGCATCTGCCGGCCGGAAGACCGCGGTGCAGGGCAATTCACCCGTCAAACGATCATCCGTTAAAAAAGAACAGGCTAAAAAGAAAGTAACAGCAAACAAGTCAGCAAGCCGATCTGCCGACACCCAAAATACATCCCAAGAAAAAACACGCATGGGGAAAGATCTTCTCAATGCCTCGCCTATTCATTTATTGCATCGGGCGGGGCAGTGTGCCGGTGATATTTTTTCGGATGAAATGACATCCCAGTCCCTAACGCCACGCCAATATGCGGTATTGCTGACTGTGGCGGAAAATGAAGGGCTCAGCCAGACTGGTCTTGTTGAACGCACCGGAATTGACCGTTCAACCTTGGCTGACATTATCCGCCGGATGTTGAAAAAAGGGCTGATCAACCGCAAGCGCACCAAGGAAGATGCCCGCGCCTATGCGGTGAAACTGACCGCCAAGGGCAGACGGGTTCTCGAAGCAGCTTCACCGGCAGCCTCGCTTGCCGATCAACGGATTTTGGACGCTTTGCCAAAATCCAAGCGTCAAGACTTTCTCAATTCCCTGCAAATTATTGTCGAAAA
>WGBT01000011.1 GCA_015494185.1 Hyphomicrobiales bacterium
GACTCTCCTAAGGGGTGAATTTTCCCTTGACAGCGTCGCCCCCCCGTTAATCTGGGGTTGTGTCGCGACGCATTACATCAACGCGCCTGAGTGCAAACGAGTGCGCCTCAATTCAGGAGGATAGCATGAACGCAATGGTTCAGGATCCATACAAATTAAGTCCCCCCGAGATACACTCTCGATTTCCGGAAGAAGGATCCATCACGGTCCTCGAGGCGGGCGAAATTGAAGAAGTCAGCGGTGGCTTTGTTTGCGGAGGTTTGTGCATTGCTGGCGCTGCTTTCGTGGCCGGCCTAGTCTTCGGAGCGGGTGTCTCCGTTGGCTGGCACGCAGCACAAAACACAAGGAACTAACCAGGAGGTTGAAAAATGCGAGAATTGACTACCACAGAAATCGAAGAAGTTAGCGGCGGATTCGTTTGTGGCGGATTGTGCGTCGCCGGTGCATTTGCAGCTGGTGCGCTGATTGGCGGTGCAGTTACGCACTGGCTGTTGAAATGAATGCGGAAAAAAGGAGATCGAAGATGGAAATTCGTCAATTGACCCCCGAAGAAATCGAAGAAGTCAGCGGTGGCTTTGTTTGCGGAGGTTTGTGTGTCCTTGGCGGGATCATCGCAGCGGTTGGATTGTTCTCAACCGGTGTGAGCATAGGAGGATCCGTCTACGACGCCACTCATTAATGAACCGAACGACCAACAAGGCGTGCGCCCGGAGCAAACCAGGCGTACGCATTCCGGAGAGTTTTTACATGAAACACATCGAACAACTCGGAGCGTTTTTTTCCGCACGCAGCAACGGCGAACTGACACTGTTGGCAATTCTGGCGATTATCATTCTGTTTTGGGGCGGTATTCAGGCTGGTAAGTTCTCCTACTCCTTCATCGCATGGCTCGGAGACTTGCAAAAGTGAGCTGGCAAAGTCACGCGGCTTCCCCTGATTATGATGTGATAATTATCGGGGGTGGGGTTGCCGGACTGTCCTGCGCACTAATCCTTGCTAGGTCACGTGTGCATACAGCTGTGATCGACGTACCAACTACGCAAGGTGGCTACGCTTCAGGTGAGATCGCAACGCATAATTTTCTCACCCAGGACGGGGCATCCAAAGTCTCCATTCTAAAAAAGGCCCGCGATGAGCTGAAAAACTATTCTTCTGTCGGACTGTTGGACCTTCGTGTATTGAAAGCACGGAAACAGCTTTTCAGTTTTTCAATCACCTGCGATGACGGAAGAGAAATCACTTCACGATATGTTGTCATTGCCACGGGCAATCGCTTTGCCGATGAAATCACCAAAATTCCGGGTTTCATGGACGCATTTGGCTACTCGATCTTTACCTGTCCCTATTGCCACGCTTACGAATTCACAAACAGGCAATTGGCCGTTGTCCACTCGGGCGACACGGATTTGAATATGATCAAGTTACTGTCAAGGTGGACGGACAACATCACCTACTTGGCGAACGGACATGACTGGATGGATGGCATCAGGGCCATATTGCGGGAAATCTCCCCAAAGAACCGGATTATTGATGCCCCGATCGCTGAATTCGCCACGGAAAATTCCGTGCTAAAGGGAATCAGATGTGAAAATGGAGAATTTGTTCCGGCAGAAGCGGCGTTCCTTTCCAGCCTGAAGACGGCAAAAGAGCCGCTTCTGGTCGAGATCGGTGTGGATTTCCAGGAAGGATCTGGATTGAACAGAAATGTCCCGAAGACAGACCCTGTTGGCCGGACAAATATCGAGCGCCTTTTGGTGATTGGCGATTCAAGGACATCCTTTTCAACGCTTTCCGGTGCGGCGTATGAAGGAATCCTGACAGGAGGATATATTGTCGGAGACCTTGTCGAGGAGCAGTTTAAGAGCAAAGTGCTGTAAGCCATTCTGCAGCTATCGCCATCTCGTTGGAGGGGAATTTGAGCCCATACCGCAAAGAAGCCTTTGAAAGCCGTATCAAAGGCTTTTCCAATCCGGTGTCGATTCGAGGTAGCTTGGCGGTCCATGCCCTGCTTGTCGGTATTTTCATCGTTGCGACAGGGTTGGTGGCCTTTGGTCTGTTCACCGATTACACGCGCCGCGCCGTCGTTCTGGGATATTTACAACCCGCCAGCGGTTCGGTGGTTATATCAGCGCTCCGGCCCGGGCGGTTAAGCGTTGATGTGCCAAGCGGGGCGAATGTCTCCAAAGGGCAACGAATAGCCCGCATTTTATCCGATGATTCTGACGCGCATGGGCAATCCTTAAGCACTCTAGAAATCAGTGGCTTAGAGCAAGCCCAAACACTCGCGGAAGAGCGTTTGGCCCTCGCGCGCCAACGGGCCGACCCGCTCAAAGCACAGGCTGACCTCGCCCTTGCACAACACCAACGCGACATCGAGCAAGCGCGCTTGGCGGTCGAAGGCGCACAACAACAATTGGAAATAGTTCGGGATACGGTCGAACGTGACCAAGCGTTGGCCGAAAAGGGCCTTATGGTGCAGTCCCGCATGCAAGAAGGGCAAAGCCAATTGATCAGTGCGCGCCAGAACCTTGCTTCGGCTGAAAGCAAGCTGGCGATGCTTGAAGCCAAAACAGGGCAATTGGAAATCGATTGGCAAATGCAGGAGATCGAGCTCGAACAAACAGTAAATCAGCTGGAGCAAGAAAAGCGCAATATCGAAGCGCAAATCCTTCAAACGCGTTCAAAACAGGAAATAGGGTTGTTTGCCTCGATCTCAGGCATCGTCACCTATATTTCTGCGCAAGATGAAGAAAGCGTAACCGCCGGGCTACCGCTTTTTCGTATTACATCTCAATCATCGGAACTCCAATCGATATTGCTTGCGCCCTCCTCAGCCATTGGCTTTGTTAAACGTGGGGATGTGGTGCAAATAAGATACGCCGCATTTCCATTCCGGGAACATGGCGTTTTCCGGGGCACAGTTGTTGCAATAGATGACACAGCACAATTACCAAGCGCAATTGGCGCACCCATCGGGGTATCCGAGCCTGTTTACAGGGTTACCGTTGAAATAGACCAATCTCCGACCAGCAAAAGCGGAGAAACGCTACACCTCTCTTCAGGAATGACCCTAGAGGCCAGTATTATTATTGATAGAAAGCCTTTGCTCCTTTGGCTTTTGTCCCCGATTCTGTAGGTGAAAATGTTCTTTCGTAAAACACTGCCAATCTATCGCCAGGCCGAATCTGCTGAATGTGGTTTAGCCTGTGTTGGGATGATCGCAAATTATTGGGGTAAGGAATACGATCTGGCGGCGTTGAGACGGAAATTCCCGATCACCCTTCAAGGGGCTGCGCTTAACGATCTGATCCGGGTTTCGAAAAACTTAGGGCTGGCGAGCCGAGCACTCAAAGTTGATCTGGGCGCTATGCCCAAGCTGGCGCTTCCGGCCATCCTACACTGGGAATTCAACCATTTTGTAGTGCTGTCTAAAATCGGCAAAGATTATGTTATCATCCACGATCCGGCGGTTGGAAAACGTAAGATCAGCCTGCCAGACCTTTCGCGGAGCTTCACGGGTGTAGTGCTGGAATTACGCCCTGATGCGGATTTCAAAAAAGAAAAAGTAAAATCACGCATTGGCCTTTTCTCATTTTTTCGACAGGTGAAAGGCCTCGGGGTGCCATTGGCCCAGCTTCTGGCACTTTCTCTGCTGTTGCAGCTTGCGGCTATTGTCATGCCCTTCTACACCCAAATGGCCATTGATTTTGTGGTGCCAACCAATGACAATGCTTTATTGAAAGTATTGGCCCTGGGGTTTGGGATCGTTTACATATTGCGCCCATTCATAGAGTGGCTGCGAAGCCGATTGGTCATTTTTGTTAGCACTCAATTTTCAGCACAGCTAACGTCAAACCTTTTTCGTTATCTCCTTTCTCTGCCACTGCCATATTTCGAGAAACGAAGTATTGGTGACCTCTTGACCCGCTTGGATGCTTCCGACCGCCTGCGTGACTTACTTGTCAACGGATTCGTAACAGCGCTGGTGGATGTACTTCTTGGCATGACCACATTGGTCATGATGTTCTATTATTCGACAGCATTGGGATTTGTTGTGTTGGCAACCACCATCCTTGTTCTGGTTTTACGGCTATTTTTCATCCCTAGCCTAAGAATGCTGGTAAATGACACACTGCAAAAAAAAGGTGCCGAACAAGCTGAAATGATTGAAAGTTTGCGTGGCATGGCAAGCATCAAGTTTGCGCTGCGGGAAACCGAACGCGAGGCTATCTGGAATAACCGCTTTACCAGTTTTATAAACGCATCTGCTGAACTTGAGGCTAACCAGGTAAACTATACTTTTTTGCGTGATCTGGTTCTCAACATTGGGATGGTAATAGTGATTTTTCTCGGGGTCCGCGAAGTTATGGATTCAACGAGCAACCTAACGCTTGGGGCTTTCTTTGCATTCGCAGCGTACAGAGACCTATTTTTTCAACGTCTCAGCTCAATTTTGGACCAACTTGTGGAATTTTCAATGTCGAAAGTTCACCTGGAAAGACTAAGCGAAATCGTTTCTGAAGAGCCGGAGCCGGAACCATCGGAATATTTCCAATACAAGCCAGAAGAAATGGAGCTCGAATTATGCGATATTGGCTATCGTTTTGGTGAAGACAAGGAAATGGTTTTCTCTTCAATAAATGCTAAAGTATCTTCTGGTGATAGGGTTGTACTATTTGGACCGTCTGGGACAGGCAAAACCACGCTTTTAAAGGTTTTGAGCGGCATATATCCGGCTGCAGAAGGGGTATTGCGCCTAAATGGCACTGATGTTCTCGCTGCCGGCCTGCGATTTTTGCGCGGCAACATAGCAGCGGTTTTACAAAGTGACTACCTCTTCAAAGGATCAGTTATTGATAATATTACCTTTTTTGACCGCGTTCCGAATTTCGAGCATGCTATGAAATGCGCCGAAATCGCCTGTATCCACGAAGAGATTATGAGAATGCCTATGTCTTACGAAACATTGGTGGGCGAGATGGGCACCAGTTTGAGCCAAGGGCAGCAACAACGGGTATTACTGGCGCGTGCTCTTTATCAGAAGAAACCGTTTCTGGTGCTTGATGAAGGCACTGCGCATCTAGATGAAGAAAACGAATCGAAGGTTTTAGCCAATCTGAAAAAAATTGGTGTAACTCTCGTGATGACAGCACATAAATCTGAACTGCAAACATTTGGCACCCAGATTTGGAAATTGGGAAGAAATGGACAGATAACGATACAACATCAGCCCAGTGAAGATGGGCCCAGTAAAGAGATCGATTAACTCTCTACCGTTCTCTTTCTCTCTGCCTTTCGAAGCCTTTGTATATTTCCTTTATCTCTTCCATTTCCTTCTCCATTTTCACCTGCAACGCCTTCTCTGCTTCCGTCCTACGTTCCTCCTCGACGGCCTTATTCGCGGCCTTCACTTCGGACAGATCCGCCCCCCGCAATCTGTCCCTCAAGCCAGTGACTCCCCGCTCGGCCATATCCTTCACCTGGGCGACCACCTCCCCCAACCCCGCGCGCAATTCAGCCACTACCCCCTGAACCACCTCCAACCGCTCATACGCCGCCCGCCATAAATCCCCTGCAAAGGTTTTGACGCCCCGCCGCTCCATGCCCCAAGCCTTCCAACCAATGTCGGGCAAAGGATCTCGATTAAGCGCCACGGCCTCAATCGCCAACTCCCGCGCTGTCTTCTCGTCCCCCTCAGCAAGGGCCTGATCCTTGAGCAACAGCTTTTCCTCCCGCTGCGCCTCCAAAGACCGATGATCCACCTCGGGAACCGCCTCCAGCTCCCGCAAATACCCATTGACGTGCTCCGCCCAATCCTCGCGCCATTCTTCCAACAACGCCTTACTGTTCCAAGACCTGTCCTTGCCCCCAAACCCCTCCGCATCGAGACTGCGGGTGGTGAGCATAATATGCGCATGATGATTACGCTGGTCCCCCTCTTTGCCAGGTGCATGAATAGCAATATCCGCAATCATACCCCGATCCACAAACGCCACCTGAGCAAACCCGCGCACCAGCTCCAGTCGCTCTTTATCGGAGACCTCATGAGGAAGCGCCACAACGACCTCACGCGCCAGCTGAGCGTCCTTGCGCTTCTCGACCACCTCAACCGCATTCCAAAGAGACTCGCGGCTCCTGAGGCGATCTGGGGCGTCTGAGGGCAATAGCACCTCAGTGTGTAAAACCCCTGATCGCCGCACGTAATCATGCTCTAGCCCTTGGCGCTGATCGACAAGCTGCTCAGCGGCCCTATAGGCGGCGGCAGCGACGGAGCTGCGCCCCGAACTTCGGGAAATGATTTTTGCGGAAAAATGATAGGTTGCCATACCAGACCAATGCTTTGCTTCTCTGCCCCTGACTTCCCCAAAGGAAAAGAACGAGGCTCGAGGGTTATCCCCCGACAAAGCGGGGTTTGGGGAGGGAACCTCCCCAATTGGCCATATTGGCCAACGGGAAAGGCGTCGCCTTGGGGTGTAACCCCGATGAGACCTCACACATTGCTTGCAATGTATAAGTGAGCACTTATAGTGTTTTCCACGCTACCACCAAGACCGACCCATCGCAACCACATAGAACCCATTATATGCCCCGCACTATAGACCAACAGATTGCCGAAGCCGAAAATAGAGTGCAACGCTTAAAAGCTAAAAAGCGTACCAAGGATACACGCCGCAAAATTATCGTGGGCGCTGTTATGACGGCCCAAGCCTTTAAAGACGTTAACCTGGCAGAATACCTGCTCTTCTTCTTGGAAAATGATCTGACCCGTGATGTTGATAAGCGGGATGCCCAACCCCTAATGAACGACCTGCGTAAATTCATAGAAAAGAACCAAACATGAATCAGTCTGAAGATGAAGATCCGGTAGAGATTATCGTCAAACGCCTTAAGCAGCTCCACGAGGCTCAGGTTGAGATGAAGGCCCGTCAGGTTACGGCAGAAGACTCAAAACGGATGGAGCAGGCCCTAAAAGCCAATATCGAAGCCATTGCAGAATTACATATGGCGTTTCGCAATATGTCGAACTCCGTAGATGTGAGTGTCATGCAGGCAACAGGCAGCCTTTCCCAAGCTAAAAGGCTAAACCAAAAAAATGTAGATGATCTTCGAAAGGACTACGGTCGCAAAACGCGGCGCGTAGCGCTCTTCTTTGCCCTTCTGGGGATTTTGCTTGGCATTGTGGGTGGAGCTGTAATCGTGGATTACCATAATGCCCGCACCTTCCAGGATGGGCTTCAAAGCATGCTTGGTGAAACGTTGTGCAGAGAAGCTGGAGGGAAAACCGCCACGGTGAGCGAAACCGGCAATAGGGTTTGCTCCTTCCCTCTCACTCAGTAAAACCCAAGCCCCTTGTTGCCCTATGTGTTTTATATGTGTCAGGTGTCGCGCTGATTTCTTCGTTAGTGTGTTATGAACAAGAGGAGTTATATAGAGTTAATATAGAGTTACAAAATTTTCCTTAATATTTAATGCCTTGATAAATATCGGTTATTCGGCGTTATTTTGCGGTAGCGGTGTGTGAAGTGACGAAAGACGGTGTGTGAAGTGACGAAAGACGGTGTGTGAAGTGACGAAAGTGTGGAGAGTTATTCACAAGATTTTTGGCCCTAATTTATGATGTGCCTTGACGTGTGGTGTGTGAAATGACGATAGTAGTTGGTGGTGTGTGAAATGACGAATTTAATTATATACGACGGTGTGTGAAGTGACGAAAGAAATTCCCCCTACCCGTTCCCCACTCCTGCCGGACAGGCACCCACAACGCGACCTGTTTGTATGTGATATCGTTGATGCTGTTCCCAAAGGAGACATGGCATCAATGGAAAACCCTGTTTTTACTTTGTCGACAAAGCCCGATATGAATCCGCGTGAATATAGGCGCGGCGAAAATTTCATTAACATTTCACCTTCATCTCGAGGCTTAGCCACCGTTCATGACCGTGACGTATTAATCTACTGCATCAGTCAATGCATGGCCGCGTTCAATGAAGGCCGCCAGGTGAAGCGAAAAATGCGCTTTAAAGCTTATGATCTGCTTGTTGCCACCAATCGGCAAACCTCTGGGCGTGGTTATGAGCTCCTAAAGGATGCTCTCCGCCGCTTGCAAGGCACGCAGATCGAAACCAACTTGCGCCAAGGTGGAAAGGAATACTTCAAAGTGTTCGGGCTGATCGATTCAGCCGAGATCGTCAAGGAAACCCGTGACGGTCGCATGATGGAGATCGAGATTGCTCTCTCCGACTGGGTTTTTGACGCTATACAAAACCAGAATGTGCTGACCCTGAACCGCCAGTATTTTTTTCTTCGTAAGCCCCTAGAGCGTAGGCTCTATGAGATCGCGCGCAAGCATTGTGGTTCTCAGCCCGCTTGGAAGATCGGCCTGGAACTCCTACGCGACAAGTGCGGGTCGACGTCAACGGTGAAGGAATTTCGCCGCCTGGTCGGCAAGATCATCGAAGATGATTTGCAGCATGACCATATGCCCGACTATGTTTTTAAGTTTGATGGCAATTACATGCTTATCAAGCCAAAGAAGGCAACGCTTCAAGCCGCCCTGCCCTTGGGTCTATCATCGCTTCGGTTAGCACCAGACACGCACGAGGAAGCTCGTCGTCTCGCCCCAGGGTGGGACATGTATCATCTTGAGAATGAATGGCGCTCATGGGTCTTGGAAAAGGGTATTGAGGTCAAAAACGCCGACAAGCATTTTTTAAGCTTTTGCAAGAAACGTGGAGCCTATAAGAAATAATATACTTGCATGCAAGCATGCTTTGCAGAAAAGTCGCAAACATGCTTTACACATTTCAGGTAAGCATGCTAACATGCCAAAAAACGATCTGGCAGATTGGAGTAGGGAAATGACCTACATTATCGGGATGGTATCCCAGAAAGGCGGCGTCGGGAAATCCACCCTCGCCCGCATGATGGCACGAGAGTTTGTAGCCGGTGGACTAACCACCAAGATTGCCGACCTCGACACGCAGCAACAAACCTGCACCCATTGGGCAGGTAGGCGCGCAGAAAACGGCGTGACGCCCGAACTGCAAGTGCAAAGCTTCGCGTCGGTGAAAACCGCGCTTGAAGATGCAACGCGCTTTGACGCGATGATCCTGGACGGCAAGCCGAACGCCTCTGAACAAACAATCGAGATTGCCAAGGCGGCTGACCTGGTCGTGATCCCAACAGGGCAGACCGTCGATGATCTGCATCCAGGCGTGGTGCTGGCGCATAGCTTGCGCAAGAAAGGTATCTCGCCCGACAAGATCACCTTTGCCATGTTCAAAACTACGGGAAGCGAACGCGAGAACGCCGCAGCGCGTCAATATCTCTCGGAAGCGGGCTATATGGTGCTTGAAGGCGAGGTAGGGGTCTCAACCGCCTATGGCTCGGCCTCTGACGCAGGCAAAGCTATAACCGAGACGTCATTTCGCACGTTGAATGAACGCGCCTCCAAGCTGGCGCAAAGCATGATCGACAAGATGGCAGAACTCCAAGAAAAAGAGGTGGCATAATGAATACTAATATTGCCAAGCTGAAACGCGGAAAGGGCACACCGCCTCCAGCCGATACTGCACCGGATGTGATAGCCGAAGATACGCGCCCCGAGAAAGTCGAGCTGAAACCACTCCAGGTTCGTATCCCGAAAACTGTCTTTGAAGAATTTAGCGAGCAAGCGGGCAGAGAGTATGGCTTTAGCCACGGCTCAAAGAAGCGGTTATTCTTGAAAATGTGGGAAGCGTACAAAGCGCAAATCATGTAAGCATGATTGCATGCTACCATGCTTATAAATGTCTGTCTGGGTCCATTCTTTGGTGCAACACCCTAATGACCGTAAGGCCAGTATCCAATTCGCGAAAAAATATTAGGTGCCGCATAACCGCATACTTCAAATATCCTTCCCGAACATCGACGATACGGCCTTTCTTTTCACCATTCGCCAAGCCAAGACACGCATCCCTAATACTATCAATATAGTGTTCCGCTTGATCCGGCCCCCACTGTTCAGCTGTGTAATCCCAGATACCTTCCAAATCAGCTATCGCAGCGGGTGAGAACTTAACTCGGTTCACTTTTCCGCATGGGCAAACGCCGCTCTCTTACTGGTCTTGAGTGCTTCAAAATCTAGCGGCCTAGGCTTGCCTGATTGCTCTCCTATGATCAAAGCGTCCTGCAAAGCTTTCACCTTGGCTTCCCGCTCCTCAAGCAAGCGCAATCCCGCACGGACAACGTCACTGGCCGAGCTATAACGACCAGTTTGAACCTGTGTCCCAATAAAGCTGGCAAAGTGATCGCCAAGCAGCATAGATGTATTTTTTGCCATGATATGCCTCCTGTTAGTTCTCTATACCAATTTTTGGTATTGTGCAATGTCGGC
>WGBT01000012.1 GCA_015494185.1 Hyphomicrobiales bacterium
CCGACTTCCGACATCACCTTGGTGATCGCCGCCGTCAGCGTCGTCTTGCCATGGTCGACATGCCCGATCGTGCCGATATTCGCATGCGGCTTCGTACGCTCAAATTTTTCTTTCGCCATCTTCTTCCTTCGTTCTTTAAAAGCCTTTAATCCATGCGGAAAGATCACAAAATGATCTGCTCATTTCCGTCACACATTTTCCGTTGACGGCTGCGGCGGCATTGACGGTTGAAGTGAATCCTCAAACGATCTCTCTCAAGAGCACAACCGGCTTGCCTTTATTCGCCCTCATCACATGACAAATCACATTGACACGAATGACATTACAAAACGAATTCACGCCCTGCGAACCATGATACAGTTGCGTCTGGTTGTCGAGCGTATCTGATACCCTTTGTTTTCCAGCAAATCAACCGCCTTGCGGCCTTCGCGGGTTTCATCATACTCAATAAACACCATCCGCGGCCATAATCTCTCTGGCGCGGCCTCGAAAAACGGCTTAACAACCGGATATTCCGCGCCTTCCACATCAAGCTTCATGGTGTCGATGTGATCGATGTTTTCAGCTTGCAGAACGTCCAACAAGGGCTCGACCGCCACAATCACCTTGCCGCCCCTATTGCCCTTTTCAACGGTCAACGACGATCCGCCAATATTCTTGTGATGCAGATAAAGAGGCATCTCACCTGAACGATCCGCCAGCGCAATCGGAAAAATTTTTATCGCCTTCTGAAAACCATTGGCGCGAACATTGAAACGCAACCGCTCAAGGGCAACCGGGTGCGGCTCGAAGGCCAGGATCCGCGCCTGACCACCGCTATAATGGGCCACCGCCAGGGAAAATGTCCCAACATTGGCACCGATATCAATAAACACATACCCCCGTCCATTGTCCCCAGACGTCTCGGCACGCAACAAAGCAAGCTCTTCCGGCGGAAAGAATTTCGGGGTGAAAATCAACCGCCGTTCACAAGAATTCCCCTTCGGATAAAGCCGCATCTTGAAGCCCAGCGGCGCCAAATCCAGCGGCGTATTCTCCCCCGGCGTAATGAAGTGCCTGAGCAAACTGCCAAGCTTGCGCGCAAAACGGCTCTTGGGCAGACGGCTTGTAAAGGCAATCACACTGCGCTGCAGCCGGTTCGGCCGATAGTGACCAAATGCCGGTTGGGGGAAATTGGAACCGTTGATCCTATGATTTCCTTCTGCCTCTTCAGCCCTTGTTTCTCTCTCCGATGCCCCAGCTCCGCCATGGATGATGTTCATGAAAAAAGCCTCATGTGAGCCAACTAGCACCGGTGTTTAGAAAAAGCTGGAGCGGGTGATGGGAATCGAACCCACGTCTTAAGCTTGGAAGGCTTCTGCTCTACCATTGAGCTACACCCGCATAGGATTTGGGCCAGCCCCCTGATGACCTCTATATAAGGGATTCAAAGGACGATGTAAATGATGTAAATATGGTGGAGGGGGTTGGATTCGAACCAACGTAGGCATAGCCAACGGGTTTACAGCCCGTCCCTTTTAACCACTCAGGCACCCCTCCATCACACAGAGCATGCACCCAATCGCCCCATCCCAGACTTTTTCCCTTGCCCCTTCAAACTAAACAGGATCACACAGCCCCCAATTAAGACTGTGAAAAAGCGCTAAGAAATCCACTCTCGATAGTTGGCTGTTATGCAGCCTTCATGACCCTCTGTCAACCGGCTAAAGATAGGCGTCAACTCTAGCTATCACCAACTGACTCATGAAACTGATGAGACTGAAAGCCAAGCTCCCATAAAGTCCTAAACGCTCAAGAAGCTCCCCACACCATCCATGCCTGCCCGGTGTGTGGTGCCCAGGAGAAGACTCGAACTTCCACGGCCTTACGGCCACTGGCACCTGAAGCCAGCGCGTCTACCAATTCCGCCACCTGGGCATCTGTATCAACCTTTTAGCGTTTTCTGCTTTAGGGCTTTGCGAACGACTTGTCAATCACCTGATGGTCAGGCGTCATAGCTACACCCAAGATTTATCAAAGAAGGGGAAAAAATAAGACCACATCCCAAAAATCATGACGTCATCCTCTAACGGGAAACCGGGGCGGCCAAATCTTCCCCCGCCAACACACGCTTGATCAGATCATGGGTTTCACGCACCCCATAAAGCGCGATGAATGAACCAAAACGCGGTCCCTGACTTTGCCCCAACAGGGTTTCATAAAGCGCCTTGAACCAATCGCGCAGATTGGCAAAATCATGAGCCTTGCCGATCTCATAGACAAGGCTTTGCAAATCTTCCGCCGGGGTCTCCGCCGGCAATTGTTCCAACCGCTCGGCAAGCTCCGCCAAAGCGGCCCGTTCCAACGCATCAGGTTGGCGGAAGGATTTCGACGGGGCTACGAAATCATGGTAGTAATTCATCGCATAGCCGACAAGCTGATCCAACAACGGATGGGTTTGGGGCGTGACCCCGGGGGCATAACGGCCAATATAGCCCCACAAGGTCTCGGCATCTTGAGCATTGGACGCCGAGACCAAATTGAGCAGCAGCGCAAATGAGACAGGCAGATCAACAGCCGGCGGTTCCCCTTGATGAATATGCCAGACCGGATTGGCCAGCTGTTTTTTGAGATCCTGAGCTGGATAACTGCGCAAATGCGCCACATATTCATCGACATTTTTGGGTATCACATCGAAATAAAGCCGTTTTGCCTTGCGGGGCGCTTGATACATGAACAATGACAGGCTTTCCGGGGAAGCATAGCGCAACCACTCTTCGATGCTCAAACCATTACCCTTCGATTTGGAAATCTTCTCGCCCTTCTCATCAAGAAACAGCTCATAGGAAAAGCCCTCAGGCGGAACCCCGCCCAAAACCCGGCAAATCCGCCCCGACAGCCTGACCGAATCAATCAAATCCTTGCCCGCCATTTCATAGTCGACCCCAAGGGCGACCCAGCGCATCGCCCAATCCGCCTTCCATTGCAGCTTACAAGCGCCGCCAGTGACAACGGTTTCCATGCGTTGTTGGGTGTTCGGATCAATATAGGCGATCTTGCCCGCCGCAACATCGCGCTCGATCACCGGAACCTGCAACACCTGCCCCGTATGCGGACAAATCGGCAAAAACGGACTATAGGTCTTGCGGCGCTGTTCGCCCAAGGTCGGCAGAATGATATCCATCACCTCATCATAATGCGCCAACAGCTCAAGCAAGGTGGCATCAAACCGCCCAGACCGGTAGCACTCTGTGGCGCTCATAAATTCATAATCAAAGCCAAACTGATCAAGAAAGTTGCGCAGCCGCGCATTGTTGTGAGCACCGAAACTGTCATGGGTGCCAAACGGATCGGGAACCTGGGTCAAGGGTTTGTTGAGATGCGCCGCTAGCATGTCGCCATTGGGAAGATTGTCAGGGACTTTGCGCAACCCATCCATATCATCGGAAAAACAGACCAAACGTGTCGGCAAATCCGACAACAGCGAAAAAGCATGGCGCACCATGCTGGTCCGGGCCACCTCACCAAAGGTTCCAATATGCGGCAGACCAGAAGGGCCGTAGCCCGTCTCAAACAGCACGACATCAGGCTTCTGTGGCAGCCGTTCGAGGCGTTTCAACAGTTTGCGGGCTTCATCGAAGGGCCATGCCTTGCTTGTCTGCGCCGCCGCCAAAAGCTCATCTGAAACTGTCTTGCTCATTTCGCTGTGCTCTTCTTTGCCAATGTGTTTTTTGCAATTTGCCGTGTCATTTGCCGCAAGGGCTTTGGTTTCGCGGCAGCCTAACGGCACACCCCGCCTGCGTCAATCCGATCAGAACTTCGTGAAAAGCGCACTAATTCCGCTTGCCAAAGCCAGACAATGATGCTGACAAAGAACGATATAGAACTTATCTGATTACTTGTTTCCGATGCCTTGTTTCAGACCGCTAGGAAGGCCACATAAAACTATGTCCCAAAAACTGACACCTCATGAAGCCTTGATTTATATCATGGTCACCATGGCCGCCGTCGACCGGGAAATCACCAACGAAGAACTGGCCCGGATTGGCGCCATCACCCGCCATTTGCCGATCTTTCGTGATTTTGACAATGAAAAGCTGGTGCCAATTGCTGAAGACTGCGGGGCCTTGCTGGGCATGGAAAACGGTTTGGAACAGCTTTTGGAACGAGTTGCACAAGCACTGCCGCCGAAACTTTTTGAAACCGCTTATGCCTTAGCGGTCGAGGTAGCCGCGGTCGATCTCGATATCCGCCAGGAAGAATTGCGCTTTTTGGAGCTTTTACGGGATCGGCTCAACCTCGACCGGCTTTCAACCGCCGCCATCGAACGCGGTGCCCGGGCCCGGCACACCGTGCTTTGAAAAACCGGCTTTTCAAGGATTGGCAAGACGAAAAGAAACAACCGAAGGGACGGAGAAGGAAACAACACAACGATGATCGAATTCGGCAGTCTTGGAACCCTCAGCGAGGGCGCATTTCGATTTTTGGTCTTTGCCAGCATTTTGCTGATCATGGCGGCCTTGGAAATCTTGAGCCCAAAACGCAAACTGCGAAACGATAAAACCCGGCGCTGGATCACCAATTTGTCGATTGTCGGCATCGATGGTTTTTTCGTGCGGCTCATGGGGCTGGCGGCGGTGCCGCTCACGGCCGTTGCCGCCGCGCTTTATTGTGAAGCCAAGGGCATCGGGCTGTTCAACTGGCTGCAACTGCCTCTTTGGCTGGAGATCGTTGCCGTTGTCATCATTTTGGATTTTGCGATCTATCTGCAGCACTGGGCCTCCCACAAGGTCGACCTGTTATGGAAGGTCCACCGCATGCATCACGCCGATGTCGATTTTGACGTAACGACAGCCCTGCGGTTTCATCCCATCGAAATCGTCTTGTCGATGCTTTACAAGGTGGTTTTGGTGTTTTTGCTCGGCCCAGCGGCTGTAGCTGTGGTGATTTTCGAGGTCATTCTGAACGGCTCGGCGATGTTCAACCATGCCAATCTGGCCATGCCGCCATGGCTCGATCGAATCCTGCGGCTGATCATCGTCACCCCCGACATGCATCGCGTGCATCACTCGATACATCAACGTGAACATGATTCCAATTACGGCTTTGCCCTGTCGATCTGGGACCGGTTGTTTGCAACCTACACGCCTCAGCCGCGCGATGGGCACGAGGGCATGACCATCGGACTGCCGCAATGGCAAAACGACAAGCCAACCAAGCTGCTGTGGACGTTATCGGTCCCCTTCCTGAAAGATGACACCGCTCAAGACAGCCGTTCGCCAGCAAAACAGCCCCCTGCTGCATCCTCCCCAGAAAAGCCCAAAAAGGCCAGTGCAGAATAGGGAATGGTCTACAGGAAAGGCTCAGCCCCCGTTGATCTTGGAAGCTGCCGCTTCCGGTATTATCTCAAAGCCGCCTGACCTTCATTCGTAGACCGTCCAATTTAGTAACACCTTCAAAGGGGATAGGGGAAACATGGGAAGTCAATGATAAAGACCTACGGTGTTATGTATCAGGTTCACCAGTAAACGGTGTCTGGCTGGTCACGTCTTTCTTTGGCCGCTCACCATCAATCGGTTCGCCATTGACCAAAAAGGCAATGGTTTCGGCAATATTCGTGGTGTGGTCGCCAATGCGTTCGATATTCTTGGCGCAAAACAACAGATGGGTGCACAGGCCGATATTCCGCGGATCTTCCATCATATAGGTCAACAGCTCGCGAAACAGCGCGTTGTACTTGGCGTCAATCTCGGCATCCTGGCGCCAAACCTCAAGCGCTTTGTCCGCATCACGGTTCAAATAGGCTTCAAGAACGTCTTTGAGCTGGGAACGCCCCATTTCATGCATATGCTCAATGCCACGCAACAGATCGTCCGGATGGGAAGCCGCGGAAATCGCCAAGGCCCGTTTGGCGATATTCTTTCCCATATCGCCAATGCGTTCAAGGTCTGCCGCAATGCGAATGGCCGCCATCACCTGGCGCAGGTCTTGGGCCATCGGCTGGCGTTTGGCAATGGTCAAAATCACCTGCTCTTCAACCTTGCGCTCAAGCTCATCGATTTCGCCATCCTTGGCAACGGTCGCCTTGGCCAAGGCTGCATCACGCTCAATCAGCGCCCGCATTGCATCATCGAGCAGGTTGGTAGTCAGCTCCCCCATGGCCGCAAGCCTGTTGGCAAGGGCGCTGAGCTCCTCATCATATGATCTGACGATGTGTTCATTGTCCTGAAACATGGCCTGTCCTGCAATCCTTGAATCTAACCAAAACGCCCGGTGATATAGTCTTGGGTGCGTTGATCCTTGGGGTTGGTGAAAATTTGGTCCGTATCGCCGTGTTCGACAAGATGACCAAGATGAAAAAACGCGGTTTTTTGCGACACCCGCGCAGCTTGCTGCATCGAATGGGTGACGATGAGAATGGTGTAGTTCTGCCGCAACTCATCGATCAATTCCTCGATCCGCGCCGTGGCAATGGGATCGAGGGCGGAGGCCGGTTCATCCATCAAGATCACTTCCGGTTGGGTGGCTATCGCCCGGGCAATACATAGACGCTGCTGCTGCCCCCCCGACAGACTCGTCCCCGGATCATCGAGCCGGTCTTTGACCTCATCGAACAGGCTTGCACGTTTTAAACTCGTGACAACCAACTCTTCCAGATCGGTTTTATCACGGGTCAGACCATGAATGCGCGGCCCATAGGCGACATTCTCAAAAATCGACTTGGGAAACGGGTTGGGTTTTTGAAACACCATGCCAACCCGCGCCCGCAACTCCACCACATCGATGCTGGGATCATAGATATCGACCCCGTCAAGCTCGATCTTGCCGGTCACCCGGGCAATGTCGATGACATCATTCATGCGGTTGATACAGCGCAGATAGGTCGACTTGCCGCAACCTGAAGGGCCGATCAAGGCAGTGACGGCATGTTCGGGAATATCCAGGCTGACATCGAACAGCGCCTGTTTCTCACCATAAAAGACACAGACATTCTTGGAGGAAATTTTAGGTTTGGCTGAAGTTTTGGGCGCCGCCGTTTTTTGCATCGTCACTGTCTTATCCGTTGCCTCATCTGTAACACCAAGAATACCAAGGGCCCTTGGTATAAGGCCAGAGGTACAAAAGTCTGTACTCAACCTCATGGAAAGTGTCAGATCCGTCCTTAGCATCCATGATCAGACACTTGCATTTTCATGAAGTTTGTCAAGGGTCAAGACCGCTTCGCGACCGCTTTCAGCGGCCCTTGACAAACTTCATGAAAATGCCAAAACGCTCACCATGGAAGCTAAGGACAGGTTTGGAGCCGTCATAGCCGTCCTTCAGTCCAGCGCCCTTCAGTTTCATCCGCATACCGCTCAATTGCCAAAGAACCTTCAAAAGGATACGAGAGTCATAAGCGGTCAATGGCAAATACCTCCGTATCACCAGCGGCGCTCAAACCGCTTGCGCAATAAAATTGCAACAAGATTCATTGCAATCAAAAAGAGCAGCAGCACCACAATCGCCCCAGCAGTGCGCATATCGAAAGCGGCTTCAGAATTATTCGCCCAAATAAAGATTTGAACCGGCAACACCGCCGCCGAATCATTGACGCCAAGCGGAGGATCGGCCACAAAGGCCACCATGCCGATCATCAAAAGCGGCGCGGTTTCCCCCAAGGCCTGGGCCATGCCAATGATGGAACCGGTCAAAATCCCCGGCATCGCCAGCGGCAGCACATGATGAAACACCATCTGGGTTTTCGACGCGCCCACCCCCAAGGCCGCCTCTCGAATGGAAGGGGGCACCGCCTTAAGC
>WGBT01000013.1 GCA_015494185.1 Hyphomicrobiales bacterium
AATTGCGCCTGTGAAACAGGCGACAAAAGCCGCCCCCAAACCGGCCGCTTCAACCAAGGCGAAAATGGCAGACGCAGCACCTCAAACCGCAGCCCCCGCAACAGCCATGAAAATTGCGCCCCTCCCCCGCACATCATCAAAACCTGCGAAGCGGGCGGCGCAGAAATCGCGTCATGCCACGGCACAAACTCAACCCGTCTTCATCGGTTATCCTGACGTACGCATCAATCATCCCTTCAAACTGGTGGCCGATGGTGTCACGGCCGGCGCCCAAACCGTTGTCAAATTCACCGGCAATGGACGCGAGCTAATTGCCGGCTCCACCGATGGCCGCATTCGCCTATGGGACCTCATGAGTGGAAAGATTTTGCATGAATTCACCGCCCATCAGGGCCGCGTTTGGGCAGCGGTTGTTGACCAAAACGGTGCCATTGTGGCTTCTTCAGGGGCCGATGGATGGGTCAAAATCTGGGATCTCAAGACCGGCACCGAACGGCACAGATTCCGCGCCCATAAAAGCATCACCTATGCTCTGGCCTTGTCACCAGATGGCACAACCCTGCTGACAGCCGGGGGCGGCGGCGATATCAAGAAATGGGATGTCGCAACTGCCAAACAGCTTCTCCAGCTCAAAGGACACAAGACCATCATTCGGGCCATGGCAATCGCACAAGACAGCCGTACAGCGATTTCAGGAGGCGGCGACAATCTGATCAAATATTGGGACCTGACAACCGGCGCCCTGATCAGCACTCACAAAGGACATATCCATCCCGTCCTCGCCGTCGCCTTTGCCAAAGATGCCACACACTTTATCTCTGGAGGTGGCGACAACGCCCTAAATATATGGAAGGTTGGACAAGTAACACCAATATCAACCCGTTGGGGACATCAGAAATTGGTCCGATCGGTTGCCGTTGCAAAGCGTGGCGACCGCTTTGTCTCCGCCGATGGACAGGGCCTGGTTCGGCTTTGGCGCCGCAGCGACTTCAAGGAAATCGCCCGGTTTGATTCGGGTGGCGGTGCAGTGCTGTCAAGCGATTTTTCTCGCGACGGGAAATTGTTGGCAACTGCCAGTCAAGATGGCGCCGTCCGCATCTGGCGCGTGGAAGACCAAGTTCTACTGGTCACACTCCTGCCCTTCAAAGACGGGACTCATGTGGCTTTTCGTCCCGAAGGCCCCTTCGCCGGATCGCGCGAAGCCGTGCGCAATTTGAAACTGAAAATTGGTGACACCACGGCCCCGGTCAGCAACCATTTTATGCGCCAATTCTTCATGGAACACGGCCTGACCGTAATGAAGACCGCCGGCAAAACAAGAAGGACTGAAAAGAGCGATCCAGCCTTGGCAGAATGATGAACCTCAGCAGCCTTTAGAATACGGGCTAATAAATAGAAACACCGGCTAGAGCAAAATCTGATCACATGAGAATCGGATTTTGCTCTACTCCCAAAAAAGACAAAGCCCAGGCGTAAAATTCATCTCGCCTGGGCTCTGCCTTGCCCCCATATATATCGCATATATATCGGAGGCATCTTTCATTGACCGCAAATGCTTTTCACAATCCCTTTGAAGATTTTACGCAACTTGAACGGTATACGAATGATGGTCAGGAACCGTGGGCATAATAATGCAAAAAGCTGAAAGAACACGCAATCCACTTTTTGGCGAAAAGATCACGTGTCTCCCAGCCTTTCAACTCAACGCCTCCGGAAAGAAGACAAAAGAGTTTATTCTTGCGATTAACCGCGAATGACAGTCTCAGCAGCAACTGGTGCTTCCATCGCACCGAGTTTCAGTGGCTCATGACGCTCACGGCAAGCGGTAACAACTGCAGCAGCGCTGATGAGTGAGGCAATGATGATTGCTTTTTTCATTAGAAATTCTCCCGTTCTAATCCCAAAAGATCGTGTTTTAACGGCATTAGCCAAGACCATTTGTACAAAGGTTTGTCGATTCGGATCAAGCCATGATCCCCCTGCCTGCCCTCATTTCCACCGCAATGATGCAATTTTGCAACGCGGGATACCAAGCTGCACTGCCCAACAGATAAGTGACAGCGCTTCAATCTTGCCCACCGAAAGCAAAAATCAGTATTAAGACCGCCCAACATCGACACAAGAAAAATATTTACCAAGTAATAAAGCAACAAGAACACCAAAAAAGACTTTGGAAACCTTCTCTCATCCGACAGGACTTGTTAATTTTCATGATATTTTACAAAAGGTTGAATACGTAAAAGTTTGCTCACTGTGCGACAAACACAGCCTTATTTTCACATATGAGGCTAAACTGATTCGAAGCCGGCTTTTCAACAGACCTGTTGATAACTTAGTCGATAAGAGGGGACCAAGCTGGGTCGGAGCCAAAAGAAGGAGTTGGAACAATGCGCTCATTATAGCCGGTCAGATCTACCGTATAGAGTTTTGGCCCCCCTTCCGGCCCCGGAGTTTCGCGAAAAAACATGATGACACGGCCATTGGGCGCCCAAGTGGGCCCCTCATTGTGATAGCCTTCGGTCAAGATGCGCTCGCCGCTGCCATCAGGCCGCATCACCCCAATCAAAAACCGGCCCGCAAGCTGTTTGGTAAAGGCAATCAGATCCCCGCGCGGCGACCAAACAGGCGTGGCATAGCGCCCTTCCCCAAAGCTGATACGGCGCTGATTCGAACCATCGCTATTCATGACAAACAGCTGCTGAGTGCCGGTACGGTTTGATTCGAAGACGATCTGGCGACCATCGGGCGAAAAGCTTGGCGAAGTATCGATCGCTTGACTGTTCGTCAATTGGCGGAGTTGCCGGGTCCGCAAATCCATGACGTGAATATTCGAATTGCTCCCCTGTTGCAGGCTCATGATGATCTTGTTGCCATCAGGGGAAAACCGCGGCGCAAAGGACATGCCTGGAAAATCCCCCACAATCTCACGCTGGCCGGTCTGTGGATTCAAAAGATAAACCCGGGGTTGTCCCTGCGCATAAGATAGAAAAGTGATCTCCTTGCGGGTCGGCGAAAACCGTGGCGTCAGCACCAGTGAGCGCCCCGAAGTCAGATGCCGGAGATTATGCCCGTCCTGATCCATGATGCTAAGCCGCTTGATTCGCTTATGTTTCGGCCCACGCTCATCGATAAAGGCAATCTGGGTATCGAAATAACCGCTTTCCCCGGTCAGCCGCTGATAGATCGCATCGGCAATGATGTGACCAGCACGGCGATGCTCATGTTTTCTCAGGATAAACTCCTGACCGATCAATTGTTTCCCCGCATAGACGTCGTACAGGCGGAAGATCGTCTTGATACGCCCCCCCGGCAGCCGCTCCACATGGGCAAAGACCAGGGCCTGGGCCTTGATGACCCGCCAATCCTCAAAACGCGGACGGCGATTGATGTCAGTCATTCGTTCAATGAAAGAATTGCGATCGAGCGGTCTGAACAGGCCCGAGCGTTGCAAATCGGCGCTGACGATATCTGCAATTTTCAACCCAAGTTGCTGATCAGACAAGGTGCGGCCGGTGAAAATCGGAATGGCAATGGGGATCGGTTGCAGCGTGCCCCGCGTGATATCAATCTCGACAACCGCACGAGCCCGCTCGCTCAAGGCCATAAGCCCAACGAACACAATCATCACACCGCCCAAGGCGGCCGCAAAGAGCGGGGTGAGCACAATTGGAAAGACTGCATGCAACCGGCGCTCAAGGATGGAAAACAGCGCGGGAATAAGATTGTGGAGCTTTGAGGTTTCGCCGTTTTTCATCATTTTTTGCCGCTTTATCCGTTCTCAACCTGATTGCGTTCTTACTTATTGCGTTTGTTGTTAATTAATTTCCTGCCAACATATCACGCGGATCAAACCGCAAGATCATATCTTTCCAAACCGCATATTTCGCCTGCGGCATGCTATAGGGCTGACATTGCAGCACTGCGCGAATGGCACTGTCCGCCGCGGCCTGAAAAAACGGCGAGCTTTGCCGGTTGACCAGCCGCGGCGGCTGTTTCAAGGTTCCGTCCTTGCGCAATTGAATCCGCAGCTTCACCGCCAAATCCGCAGCGCCAAGCCCCCCCACGGGCGGGTTCCAGCACTGCGCAATCTGCGCTTTGAAGGCATCGATCTCACTGGCCGACATCATCTGATCAAAGCCATCACGCCGCCCCCGCGAAACCGGCTGCCGCCTGGACGGCTGCTTTGCCCGCCCCTGCAAATCAGGCGGAGGCGCGCCAGCCGGATCGGGATGCTTGTCCAAAAGTGCTGCAATTTCATCCATGAAATCTTGTTTTTTCTTTGGCTTGCCAAGAAGCGGAGCCGGCTTGACCGGCTGCGGTGTTGGCGATTTTTGGGCTGGCTTTCGCGGCTTTGTTTTTTTCGCCATTTTTTTCACCACAGGTTTTTTGGCCGCCGGTTTGGGTTTCGGCTTGACTTTGGGCTTGGGTTTTGGCTTTGGCTTGGGTTGAGGGTGCGCCGCCAGCTTTTTGGGTTTGGG
>WGBT01000014.1 GCA_015494185.1 Hyphomicrobiales bacterium
GCTCAATGCGGCCCTGGAGCAACGGCTTGAGGCCATAAATGCCGCGCTCAACGACAAGGCGGCCGATCTTGACAAGTCGCTGGCCGGGCATGTCGAACATTTGAATGCCTCCCTGGCCGAGAAAGCGGCCGCGCTGGATTCCTCGTTGTCGAAAAAGGCCCGCGCTCTCGATGCCACTTTGGCGGAAAAAGTCGCCAGCCTCGACAGCTCGTTGGCGGAGAAAACCCGGGTTCTGGACGAAGCCTTGGCGGAGCGGGTCCGGACGCTCGAATTGGCCCTGACCGAACGGGCCCGTGCCATCGACGAATCCCTCAGCCAGAAAACCTCGATCATGGACAGTGCCTTGAACAAGCGCACCATGGCACTCGACAATTCCCTGAAAAAACAATTGCAGGAGCTGGACCAGAAAATGGCTCAGCATTCCCAAGGGCTGGTCGCCTCCTTGAGCCATCAGACGCAAAACATCCGCAGCACACTGGACGAGCACACCCAAGCCATTGACAAATCACTCGCCGAACAGACTGAAGCGCTTGACAAGACGCTCTCGATGGGCACTGAGGCACTGCGTCAGACCGCGGGGGAATTCACCAATCAGTCAGCAGCCTCTTCAAACACCCTCGCCGCTCAGGCCGAAATGCTGCAAAATCTGTCAGACCGCTTGAACAAGCAGGTCAACGAATTGACCCGCCGTTTTGAAGATCAGGGGCAGGCCATTTTAAATGCCGCAAGCACCCTGGACACCACCAATCACCGGATTGACGAGGCGCTCGGTCAGCGTACTCAAGAACTGGATGCGGCAATGAACGCCTATACCCATCAGTTGCAAAACACGCTGGCAGAAGCCGAAAACCGGGCCGAACAACTGCGGGCACAGTTATCCCAAGACACCAGCCAAGCCTCCCAAGCCGCGCTTGAAGAAATCGAACGCATGCAACGGGAAGCGCAACAGCAAACCAAGCAGGCCGTGGCCGAGATGAAAGATAAATTCATCAATGTCACACAACAGATTGCCGAACAGAAAAAGGCTGAAAAGACGGCTGTCCAAAATGGAAAGGCGGCTGAAGCAGCCATGCTGCCTGAAAACACAAGCCCCGCCTCGCTAGCAGCCTTAACAGCCCGGGCAGAGGAAAAACGCACCACCATCGTGCCTTCAAATCAATCCATTTCCCGCCCTGAGAGCAAACCGGTTGAAATCGAACCGGTAACGATGAACGCGCCTTCGCCAACGACAGCACCAGAGCGCGAGCAAGAGCTTGATGCCATCACCTCTTCGCTTGCGGAACGGCTCAGTGCGACCGATGTGGCCCATACCATGGCCGTGCCAAAGCAAGCTCAATCCGTTGGCAAGCCGCTGGCGCAAAAGGCGCAAAATACGACGGAACGCTCTGCCAGCTGGTCGTTTTCCGATCTGCTGTCACGGGTTTCCAAACGCGATTTGGAAGCACAGCAACACCAACACGAGGATGAAACCGAACTTTATGACTTCAATGACGCGCTGGCAATGGAAACGCCCGTTGAGCCCCCTTTGCAACCGGCCAAGCCCGAAAAATCCGTAACTGCGTCGTCCTCTTTGACGGTTCCTGCGGGAAAGACCACAAATGCGGCATCCACACCCGCAACGCCGGCCACGAGGACAAAGGTGGCGAAACAAGCTGTTAATGAGGCGAAAAAGAACAGCCCGCTTAGTGGCCTGAAGCTCGATGATATTGCCAAAGCGCTTGATCAACAGACCGCCGCGCGCGCCTGGGAGCGCTATCAAAACGGCGACAAGACTGCCTTCAGCCGGTCGCTCTATTCCGCAGAAGGGGCGGCTACTTTTGACCAAATCCAGGCCCGTTACAACAGTGACGGCGCCTTTCGAGACACGGTCAATCGCTATGTCAGTGATTTTGAAAAGCTGCTCTTGCAAGCCGCCCAAAAAGACCGCTCGGGCCAGGTCCTGAAAAACTATCTCAGCTCAGAGACGGGCCGGGTCTATCTGATGCTCGCCCATGCCGCCGGCCGATTGGGCTGAAAACGGGGGCTTGAGCTTTATCATCTTGCCCTATTCATGCTTTCCATAGCCCTTTGAAGGGGCTTCGTAAATTGCAAGCCATATACCTCACTGTCAGAGGACGCGGAAATGACGTAAGGAATCTCTGATCAGACAACCTATCAACCGCCTTCCTTGGCCTTCCGCCCATTTTCCACGGCAACCATAGGCGTGAGGTCAAGGAAGGCGGTGGGGTCAGCAATTTATTCAGAGGTTCCTTAACAGACAGTAACCAGCTTCCTTGCCTCTGTGGCCGAAACCTGTCCTTCCTTTCCATGGTGAGCGGTCTTGCATTTTCCCAAAGTTTGTCAAGGGCGCTGTTAAGCGCCGCGAAGCGGTTTCAACCCTTGACAAACTTTGGGAAAATGCCACGGTTCCATCATGGAAAGTAAGGTCGGGTCTGAACCAAGGGCCCTTGGTATGACACTATCTGTTGGGAGAAAGAGAGCCTTAACGGGGCTTTTTTGGCGGGTTTGGCGGGCTTTTCTGGTCCGCCATTTTTTTGAACCCGTTTGTTGGTTGCAGCGTCAATACTTGCATCACCCAAGCGGTGGCGGTTGCCTAACAGAACACCGCTGAATTATAATAATTATGATTAAGTGTCAATTTCTTAGGGGCTGTTGACGTTCAAGTCATCTGGTAGAGTTCAGCTGGATTTTATGGAAAAATGAATACAAATTCATAAGTTCATAAGCTCGAATCCGGCAAGCCGTCCCGTCAAGTTTGAACGTCAACAGGCCCTGGACCCTGGGAGCAAGGATCATGACAGGTTTACACTTGATTTGGCGTATTATAATGGCTTTGGCCGCGGTTTACTTGAGCTGTGTTTTGCTGCTCCTCCCCCCACCATCCATTGCCCAAGCCCAATCAACACAGCGCATTTTATCCCATGGTGATGCGGTGGTCACCGGTTTTTCCGGTGTTCTTGCCCCTGCCGAAGACGCCCCCCTGCCTGCTGGCAAATCCCGGGCCGATCTTACTTTCATCGATCCAGACAAGGCCAGCGTGAAGATTTTCGACATCTCTCAACCAGGCGGGCCCAAGCGGTCTCAAATCATCAAAGCGCCGGTCAAGTTTGAAATTGCAGCCCGCGATATCGGCCAGGTCTTTGGCATTGCCCTTGATCAAAACGACCCTGCCAATATCTTTGTCGCGGCCACGTCATGGCATGGCTTGCCGATTGTCAAAACGGGGGCTGACGGACGGCCTGAACGGCTGCGCACCGGTCAGCCCGGCGCACGCTTCATGGATGGCCTGTTTGGCACGGAAAACGGCGGCGGCCCCGGCAGCATCTGGCGAATCGACGGGGCGACCGGTGAGGTCACCTTGTTTGCCAATGTCACCTTCAATGGCATGGCGAACCAGGGCCCGGGCCTTGGCAATCTGGCCTATGACCCCGACCATGACCAGCTATTTGTTTCCGACCTGCAAACCGGTTTGATCCACCGTTTCGATATGTCCGGTCAGGATCTCGGCCAGTTCGATCACGGCGTGCGTGGGCGCGCCGCCCTGGGACTGCCGGAAATTCCCTTCGACCCGGCTGGCGTCGTCGACATCAACAGCCCGGATTTCGATACGGAAGACCCGCAAAGCTGGGGCTTTACCGCCAAAGCCCGGCAAAGCATCGGACTGGCTTATCACAAGGGCCGGCTTTATTATGCGATCGTTGACGGTCCACAAATCTTTTCCGTCAAGATCAATGATGATGGCAGTTTCAGCGATGATGTCCGCTTTGAAGTGGCGCTGCCCCAAACCGGAACCGGCCACCCCATTGCCGATATCGCCTTCACCTCTGAGGGGGAGATGATTGTGGCCGAACGTGGCGGCTTTCTTGCCCGTTACGACTTCTCGCGCCACCACCGCCCCCGCAAAACCCATGTCTGGCGGTTCATTCCCAAGCGCCCAGGCGATTCCACCACCAGCAGCAAAGCCTTGTGGATTGAAAAACCCGATGAATATGCGATCGGCTATCCGGGGCGGCATCGCAATACGGCTGGCGGTATCGCCATTGGTTATGGCTATAAAAAGACCGCTTCAGGCACCTATGAGTTCGGGCAATGTGAAGGCACGCTTTGGACCACCGGTGATGCCCTTCGCAAAGATGAAACCGGAACCGCCACGCTGCTGCAAACCGGCCCCTATGCCATTCAAGGGCTGCAAGGCCATGCGTTGAGTTATATCCGCACCGGTGAAGACGTCCCGCCAACCCAAAGCTACTATATCGACTTCTACGGCGATGGGGAGGCCCCGGAACGGGCGGGCCATGTGGGGGATGTGGAAATTCCCCGGCTTTGTGCCCGCAAGGTGACGGAAGTGATCCCCGGCACAATGGAAGTGATTCCTGGGGATGTCATTCCTGGCGCGCCAGAAGGTGTCTTTGGTGAGCCTTCGCTCACTCCGTTGAGCTGCCCGGGGGATCCGCGCTGCCCGATTGGGGGCGAGCATTACCCCGATCTGAGCCTGCATAAGGTCAAAACCCAAGACCATTGCCCCAAAGGGGGGACCTGCCAGTTCCAAATCCGTGTTGAGAATCTCGGCACCGAACCCTATTTCGGCCCGATCATGATCCGCGACATTGCCATGCTGGGCATGACGCTGGACAGCTATTCCCCGGCCCCGCCCTGGTCGTGCTGGGCCGCAGGTGCTGGCCTGTGGGATTGCTGGCATCCTGACATTGCGCTTTGGCCTGGCGATGAGATTTCACTAACGGTTAACTTCATTCTCGATGCCGGTTTCCCCAATCCAACCGTGCGCAATTGTTCGCGGCTGCGCTGGGCTTATGGCTTTGCCGATGCCAATCCCGCCAATGACGAATCATGCGCCATTGCCCCGGTCTGCAAGGCCGGCGATCCCGGTTGCCAGGTGGATCTGGAGATCAAGAAAAAAGCTGACAGCTATCTTTGCAGTCCCGATGGCCGGTGCAGCTTTACCGTCACCTTGACCAATGTGGGCGGTCAGCCCTATTCGGGCAAACCACAGATCAGAGATGACGCCATGGCTTCGATTGGGGCCGCGGTAATCAGCACCGGCCCGGCGGCCGATTGGGATTGTGTGATTGGCCCTGAGATCAACTGCACGGCGAAAAGCGATGTGACGTTGCTCACCGGCGACAGCCTGACCTTGCAGATCGAACAGCAACTGGACCCGGCAACCGCTGCCGGGGTTTACAAAACTTGTGCCCAGACGATCAGCCCGCTTCCCGGCTCGCCGCTCAATTCGAACCCGGCCAATGATATCTCTTGCACAGAGGTTGCCTTCTGTCCTGCTGGGGCGGCGCCTGGCACCTGCAAACCCGATATCCAGACCACAAAAACCGCGGAAAATCCGGTTTGTCTGCCCGGCGAACGCTGCCACTTCAAGATTGAATATTTCAATCGGGGCACAGCACCCTTTACCGGTCACTTTTGGAGCGTCGATCACTTTGATCCGGTGACGGTGTGGGGCGGGCAAAACGCGGCCAGCCTGTTTGCCAGCAACAATATTCCATGGCAATGTCAGCCCGGTCTGCCTTGGCCGTTCACGGTGCGCTGCCTCTATCCGCCGGCCCATAATGGCGCGCCGCTCACCCCGATCACCATCAATCCCGGGGAAACCCGCGTGCTTGAACAGAGCTTCGATCTGCCAGCAGGCTTTGCCGATCCTGAGCTGACCAACTGCGCCATAGCCTCAACCCCGCCCGGTTTGGAAATGGGAACCGCCAACAACCGTTCCTGTGACACCGTGCTGACCAGCGAGGCGGCCAGTTTCGATCTGCAAATGAAGAAGGATGTCACATCTCCAACGTGTGAGGCCGGCGGCATTTGCAAATTCACCCTTACCGTCAAGAATATCGGCACTGTCGCCTATACCGGTCCGATCAAGTTCGAAGATCCGCTGCCGGCCGGCCTGGTCAGCTTCGAGGGTGTCGATGGACTAAGCCCATGGAGCTGTTCACCCCCAGGTTCCGATCCAGTGATCTGTGAACTGCCTGGGATCCACACCATCAATCCAGGCGAAAGCCTGCCGCAATCGGTGACTCTGAAATTCAGGGTCGATCCGGGCTGCATGGCCTGCACGATCACCAACACGGCCACCATTATCGCGGAAGCTGAAGCCACCGAGCCCGCCCGGGCATGGGCCGCGCTGGGGGCCGCGCTGGGGGCCGATCTGATGCTCGATCTGGGGGCTGACCGGACATCAGGTCTGGCGCCTTATAAAGTGGCTGCGCTCGATAAGCCGGGCCTGCATGGGGCTGGACGACAAGCCGTGATCACGGACATCAGCCCGGCAATGATCCAGCTGGCGCAAGTGATGCGGCCACAAGTGACGCCAACGGCTGTGCTCATCGACCGCAAGGGGCTGCGGGATCTCAATCCACGCAACAATACCGCCTCGGCAACGGTGAAAATCGGCCAGGAACAGGAGTGCAAACCAGACAAGCCGCTTTCCAATCCTCTTGCATGCCAGAACAATAATGATAAACCGCAAGCCAAGCGGCCTTTGCCGCTTCCGCCCATCACCAAGGTTCCAACGCCGCGCCCGCCGCAACCTTGCAGCCGCGGGCGGGTTCGCAACCGCAATGGCGCCTGTGTTTGCCCGCGCACCCGGCCGATCTGGAGTGTGACCCAACGGCGTTGCATCGCCCGCCCCACCCCCCGGCCGGAGCGCTGCCCGAACGGTTATCAAAAATTCCCGCGCGGCAAGGCGCCCAAAGGGTGGCTCATCCTGCGCCGGTTCTATGACAATGGCCGCAATGTTTGCGCCAAACCGGGGCGTTCTCCGGAGAAACCTTTGCGCTGCTGGAGCGGTTGGCTGCAAATTGCCGGCTCGAAAGCCGCCCGCTATCGCCGCCAGGGGTATGAGGTCCGCCCGCGGCGTGGGCATGGACACATCATCTGGTGCGCGCGGCGGCAAGTCACTCCCCCGCCAAGATGCCAAGAACCGCGCTTCATCGATCGCAAGGGCCGTTGCACCTGCGGTGAGGGGCGGATTTGGAACCCCCGCGAGAAAAGTTGCAACCGGCTCCAAACCCCTCCATCAGAAGAAGACAGACTGGTCTGCCACGGCGGCACGGTGCGCAAGGGCCGTTGCTATTGCAGCGACAATTACAAGCGCATTCAGATCGGCAAGAATGCCTGGAAATGCGTTGCGCGAAACCCGCGGATTCGTTGCATCGGCGGCACGGTGCGCGACAATACCTGCATCTGCCCGCCCAACAAGAAACGGCAACAGGTCGGCAAGAACGCCTATCGCTGCATTCCGAAACCATCCCGGGTGATCTGCCGCGGCGGCAAGGTGCGTGACAATACCTGCATCTGCCCGCCCAACAAAAAACGGCAACAGATCGGCAAGAACGCCTATCGCTGCATCCCCAAAC
>WGBT01000015.1 GCA_015494185.1 Hyphomicrobiales bacterium
GCCTATGCCTATCGGAAATATTCGCTGGCCTATACCGGGGCGGAAAAAAGCGCCCGGCTTGGCAAGCGCGGCATTTGGCGCGGGCAGTTCCTCACCGCAGAGCAGCGGCGGAAATTGCGGAAGGTGAAACCCCGCCCCGCCTGTCTCACCAATCCCTGCACACCTTGCCCGCAATAACCAAAGGGGCCGCTGGTGTGATACGGAAAAGAGCAGCGGTCAATGATAAAGCCCTTCCGTATGAGGCAGCAGCTCGCTTCCTTTTCACCGGAAGGATGGCTCTGGCTACTGATCCATATAGGGAGAGGGTAGCTCTGTCTGAACGCATACAAGAATGTAAACGGTCGCTGACTCTCGTTCGCATACTGTTCAATTCATGAAGCAACTTCAAGGGGATGTGGAAAAGATGAATTGATCAATGAAAAAGACCTTTGGTATCAGAATTTTCCCATCAAAAGTTTCATGATGCGGTCAAAGCGCGCGCCCCAGGGAGGCATCAGCCGGTCCATGGCTCTTAAACGTGACTGGTAATAGACCGGCTTACCATGGGAGAAGGTTTTGAAGCCCTCGATGGCATGATAACTGCCGATTCCGGAAGGCCCGATACCGCCAAAGGGCAGATCATGTTGCGCGATGTGAAAGATGGTGTCGTTGATGGTCACGCCGCCGGCAATTGTATGTTCCATCACGTAACGGATGCGCTTTCGATCATTGTCGAAATAGTAAAGGGCCAGCGGACGGGGACGGGCATTGATCGCCTCGATTGCCTGCTTGAGCGTGTCATAGGGCAAGACCGGTAATAGCGGGCCAAAAATTTCCTCCTGCATGATCTTCATATCCTCATTGACATTAAGCAAGAGGTGGGGCGCAATCTTTTTGCGCTTTTCATTGACGGCACCTTCGCCAGCCGGATCGAGGCAAAAAATTTCCGCACCTTTGGCTTTGGCATCCTCGATCAGGGCGAGCAATCGTTGGTAGTGTTGTTGATTGATGATGGTGCTATAATCGACATTGCTGACGAGTTTGGGGTAAAACTCGGCTACAGCCATGTGATAGGCGTCCGTGAATGCCTCAACGGCACGGCGCGGGACCATCACATAATCCGGAGCGATACAGGTTTGCCCCGCATTGAGTAGTTTGCCAAAGGCAATGCGCCGGGCGGCGGTTTTCAGATCAAAGCTTTCATGGATGAGTGTTGGGGACTTGCCGCCCAATTCCAGTGTCACGGGGCAGAGATTTTCCGCAGCCGCTTTCATGACTTGTTTGCCGATCTTGGTTGAGCCAGTGAATAGAATGTGATCGAAAGGCAAATGGGTGAGTTGTGCAGCCACTGCCGCATCACCATTGATGACCTGGACTTGATCTGGCGCAAAAATATCTGAAATCATGGTTTTCAGAGCTTTTGCAGTTGCCGGGGCCAGCTCGGAAGGTTTGATGATGACCCGGTTTCCCGCTGCCAAGGCGCCAATTAACGGCTCAAGCGATAACAGCAATGGATAGTTCCACGGTGCAATCACCAGCACGACGCCTTTGGGTTGATAGAGAATCTGAGCTTTTGAGGGCAGAAAGGTCCAATTGACGGCGCGGCGCTCTGGTTTCATCCAACGTGGAAGCTGCTTGATGGTATAGCTCAGTGAGCCGCCAAGGGGAAGGATTTCCGTCAACAGGATTTCGCGCGGGGAACGTCCGCCAAAATCCCGAAAAACCGATCCGACCAAAGCCTTGCCATGTTTTTCCAATCCCTTTTGCAATGCTTTTAAAAGGGCTATTCGGTGTTTGGCCGGGGGAATGCCATCACGGCGGCTGGCTTTTTGCATGCGCTCGAAAATCTGGCGAATTTCTGTGGCATCTTCAGCGGGCTG
Source organism: Hyphomicrobiales bacterium (assembly GCA_015494185.1). GTDB lineage: Bacteria > Pseudomonadota > Alphaproteobacteria > Rhizobiales > S144-35 > S144-35. The sequence continues at coordinate 1,860 of WGBT01000015.1, forward strand.
TTGTGGTGTCGGATGGGTCATTGCAGCGCTTCCGGAAATAAAACAGGCATGCCCCGGTTGCAGTCGGCCGGGACATGCCGTCTTTATAGAGATATCGGTTGTTTGTAAACCGCTCTGTAAGTCATCATAAGCAATCGCGGCGGCTGACGGCCCAGACACGGCGGCCAGGACTGACCATCACCCGTTCTTCTTTCCAGCCATAAACCGCCGGTGTGGTGACATAGCGGGTTTTCGGCGGGCGAACCATGACCGTTTCAGTGCGCCAGGCATAAACCGGTTTGTGATAGATTTTGGTGTATTGGGCGGGACGAACCAGCACCCGTTTTTTCACCCAACCATAAACCGCCGGTTGATGCACCGTGTAGCTTTTGGCAGGGCGGACCAGCACCCGGCGGGAAACGTGCCGCACCTCGGCGGGAACTTGCACCTTGCACATCTTGCGGCGAAACAGGCCACGGCGGCGCCATTCGATGCGTGCGGGGCGGACAATCTGGGTTTCCTTCACCGTGGTATAGACCGCTGGCTCATAACGGCGTTCAGAACGAGCCGGCGAGATCATGACACGCTCTCGTACGGTGCGGTAAACCGCTGGAATTTTTTTGGTGGTATAATAACCATCGCGCACTTTCACCCGAACCCGGCGGGTTTTATAAACCCCAGGGGTGGTCACCGCACGGCGGGTTTCCGGTTGCAGCAAAACCCGAACCCGCCGGGTGGTGTAAACCGGGCCCGTGTGGACTTTCTCATAGCAGCTTAGCACTTTACCGCGGTCACGAAACAGACCACCCGCATCGGCTTGTGAACCTGTCAGTGCCGTCAAGACAACCGCAGCGCCTGCCACGGTCATGGTACGCGTGAACATCAAACGCACTCCCTTTACTCTTTAACTCGAACTCGAAAAAATCATCGTTTCACTTGTCAGGACATCAGCAACAGGTGTCGCCAAGCCCCCATCGGCGTGACCAAGCGGCTGGATTGGCCATGCTGTCACGCTCTCCCATTACGGCCCGCATACCGCCTTCAGGACCATGAGATTGATAAAGTTGTACATGATAAAAATGAAGTTTTACAGGGAATGACGTAGTCGTGGTTAAGTATTACATAAATTTACTGATGGTAAATCATCATTAATACTTAGTTATATTTTTTGATAAGGAAGGAAAAGAGTGGGAGGAGAACAATTCATCCAGCTTCTTGTCAGTATTATTGGGGGGATTTATTTGGCAAAGGCGGTGAATTCTTCGCGGTTTTTCCAGTCTGGCAGGGCGCGGTCGAGAAAATCGGTCAGGCGAGTTTGTTCGGCAAGATCCTTTTCCCTTACCGCTTGTTCCATGCGCACGGCCAAATCTTCAACATCGACGTAAAGCTGCTTCAAGAAATCCTCAAAGCTCAAGGCAACCGTCACCCAGGCATTGTCTTCCGGCTGGTCGTCATGCCCTGGAATGCCCATCACAAACACCACCACCCGGCCATTGCCTTCAGGTGTCAAGTCCAAATAGGCTTCGCAACCGCTGTCATCGCGGGCAAAAGGCAAGACTTGCCGAGGGAGCTGGGCAGCTTCGCGGGAAAGTTCGAGCTCTTTTTCAAAGCTGCCCATGCCATTTGCGGCATTGCGCGGCCGGGTGCCATAAAGGGTCGAAAAAGCCCGGCTTACAGGTTTTTCCGGGTGGGCAATATCAAGCGCATAGCCAAACAACGTCGCCCCATTGGCAACGTCCAGATAGGCGCGAAAGCTGGCGGGGAGTTTGGCTTGCAAATTGGCTTCCAAAGCGGCGATTTCCTGTTCTGTCGGACGGTCCAACGGGTTGGTAAACCAGATCCCGCAATATTCCTTATATTCAGCCACCAGATTCGCTCCGTAATACTTTCCGTTTTCTTGGTTTTATCTTCAAATCTCTATTGAGGGGACAGGCAGTGACTGATTGAGTTAAAGAACCTCTAATCAAACAACCTCTCCCACCGCCGCCCTTGACCAACCACCTAGGGGTTGCTGCAGAAAATGGGCGGTTGACAGAGGGAGGCGGTGGGGCAGCACTTTATTCAGTGGTTCCTTAAATCTCCCAGCCGAAACGTCCTTACTTTCCATGGTGGAGAGCAAGGCCAAATGGGCCACTGTCTGTCAGGCTGAAAACCGTTTTTTATTTTTATACTTTGACCATTACATTTTATTGAATTTCTGTTGCCAAAGCCAAGGTGGTCACTCTAAGTCAATCTAACGGACGTGACAGGGTGAAGGCACCACGAATATCGCCAATCTTAAATCCGGTCGCTTGGTCTTCCGGATAAAGATCCTTCAGTTGCGCCCGAACGTCGTCTTTGATCTCTGTGCCGTGACAATTCAGGCAGACCTTGCCGGTGGGAATGGCTTTCATGAAGCGAAACACCCGCTTGCCATCAACATTGACGATTTCCTTGTAAGCCAGTTTCTTCGGATCGGCGCCATTGGCACGTTGTTTCTCAAATTCCTGCAGCACTTTCAGTTCAAAGGCATCGGGTTTGTTTTCAGGATTGCGCAATTTGAGGGCTGTGCGGCCGATCTTCCAGCCTTTGGCATTGGCGTTGACTTCTTCGGTCACCGTTGGAGCTGCAGCTTGGCAGACCCCCACAGCGGCCGCAGGGCCATCCGCCTTCATTGCCGCAACGAGCTCCCCTTTCAACTTGCCGGCAAATTGTTTGATTAGAGCTTTGGCTTCGCCAACGAGCTTTGCCTGATCAACGGATTGAGAATCAGAACCAGCGGTTTCGGCTGGTTTTGAGGCTGTTGCCATATCGACTGCCCTTGCCTTGAGACCGGCCTGTGCCTTGAGCCCCAGCCCAATGCCCGTGACCCCGCCTCCAGCAAGGATCAAGGCCAGCAGCAGTTTCGATATACCATTAGTCATTGTTGTTCTCCATCATCACGGCGAGCGGCGCCCGATAATTTTTTTATCGACGCAAAACAGGCTCAATTTTGGTTGGCAAACAATATAGCCCTGTCGCAGGTTGGCTGCAAATGACAAGCAGCGGATCACAACGGACCGATTGCCACGGGGACAACCCACCAATTGGGCTGCGTGCGGGCCAGCTTCTGTGCCGCTGCCCGGGCCTGAGCCAGACTTGCAAACAAACCAAAACAGGTGGGCCCGCTGCCAGACAGGCGCGCCAGTTCAATCCCATCTTGCTGGGCGAGCGCATATAATACCTGATCAATCTCGGCAACCAAAGCCCGTGCGGGCTTTTCCAAATGGTTTTGTTTCTGCAGCAACAGGGCGAGTTGCTGTTGCCGTGTGCGGGGCCAACTCCAAGTTTCATTGGGCGGTGTGGGAGCAGAGGATGAAATGGGCGCAGCATTAAGCTGGGCGAAGACATCTTTGGTTGAAAGCGGGACACCAGGATTGACCAGAACAGCCGGCCATTCGATCCCTGGTCCATCAGGGGAGGACGCAACCGGGGTGAGAATGTCGCCAATTCCCTGCATGATGACCGTCTGCTGCCATAAACAGGCAGGCACATCCGCGCCGATAAGACGCGCGAGATCGGCAATGCTCAAATCGTTCTGGTTTAGGAATTCATTGACTGTAACATCGTTGGCTTGGGCGAGCAAGCGGATCACAGCGGCCGCATCGGCAGAGCCCCCGCCCAGGCCAGCGGCTATAGGCAGGCGTTTGATGAGCTCAATACGGCTGAGGGTGGCACGAGCTTGGGCAGGGTCTTGCAGAAAATGGGTGACCACTTTGGTAATCAGATTGTCGGTCGAAGCAAGCGCTGCGGAAAAGGGCCCTGAAATGGTCAGCCGAGCACGGGGCACCATATTGTTGCCCATGCTGTTGCTGCCCGGATCAGAAGGTTTCGCCTCCGGTTGGGGGGAGGGGTGCAAAACGACTTCATCGCCATAATCGGCGAAGGCTGCAAGGGAGTTCAGTTGGTGATAACCGTCGCTGCGCCGGCCTTCGACTTCCAGCCAGAGATTGACCTTGGCGCGAGCTATTTCCGTCAGGACAGATTTTGCAGATAGGGGCACAGGAAAAGCTCAATGAGGCATTATTATATGTAAAAGTTTTTAACACTCAACCCTACCGACAATGTCAGATCCGTCCTTACATCCCATGGTGAGACACTGGCATTTTCGACAGGTTTGTCAAGGACGCTTAAAAGCGCCGCGAAGCGGTTTCATCCTTGACAACCCTGCCGAAAATGCAAAACCGCTTACCATGGAATGTAAGGACAGGTGCAGGCC
>WGBT01000016.1 GCA_015494185.1 Hyphomicrobiales bacterium
AGATTTTCAGCCCAGATCCGGCCGCCATGGGCGTTGACAATCTGCCGGGATATATTCAGACCAAGCCCGGAATTATTACCAAAATTATCCGCCCCGGGCCGGTCGGTATAAAACCGCTTGAAAATTTTCTCTAAATTGTTGGGCGGGATCCCCGGCCCCTGATCATCCACCTGGATCAGAATTTCATCCTCTTCGCGGCGCATCCGCACCCGGACACGGCCATCTTTGGGTGAAAAGGAAATCGCATTGTCGAGCAGATTTGTCAGCACCTGCCCCAGACGGCTGTCATGGCCATTGACCACAAAGGCTTCTGGAAAATCGGGAATGGTTTCGATATCCAGCTCAACCTTGGGCGAGCCCTCGCGGTGAAGATCATTGAAAACCGGCACAATGGTTTGCAACATTTCGACCAAATTCACGGGTTTTGCATCTTTCAGCGCCAGTTCCGCATCCAGCCGCGAAGCATCCGAAATATCCGTGATCAGCCGGTCAAGCCGCTGAACGTCATGCAAAATCACCTCGATCAACCGTTCGCGGTCTTCCTCCTTTTTCGCCAACGGCAAAGTTTCAACCGCGCTGCGCAGCGATGTCAAGGGATTCTTCAACTCATGGGAAACATCCGCCGCAAAGCTTTCAATCGCATCCAACCGCCGGTACAGCGCATCGGTCATGGCCCGCAACGTTCCTGACAAGTGACCAATCTCATCGCCGCGATAGGTCAGATCCGGGATTTGCCGGCGGGTTTTGATGCTACGTCGCACCGCCTCTGCGGCTGCTGCCAACCGATGCATGGGGGAGGCAATCGTACTCGCCAACCACAACGACAACACCAAAGTAATTCCCGCTGCCAACAGCGACAGATAAATGACAGCCTTGCGATCTTTGGCGATGGCTTCGGTGATATCCTTGCCGCTCGTTGAAAGCATCAAGACCCCAAGCACCGCCCGGAAATGCTGGATGGGAACTGTTACGACCACGACATGTTCACCGGTATCGTCCAGCATCAAAGCCTGGGATGCGGTTCCCATCAGCGCGGTGCGCACTTCCTGATAGGCTCTGCCGCTTTCGCTGCCAATATCCCTGTAAGTGGGATTGTTATAACCCAACACATTGACAGTGAACCATTTTTTCAAAAATGACCAGAATTTGGGTTCCGGCGGCTCAATCGGCGGCACATCCCGCTTGATCACCTGGCCCTGGGAATAAAGCCATCGCGTATCCAGCAAAAGCGTGCCTTCCTTGTCATAGATACGCGCCCGGGTTCCGGTCGGTTTGACGATCCGCTGCAACAAAGGAGCAGCCCGTTCGGGATCGATCGGGAAGCTTTCCAGACCAAAATTGGGATCTAACGGCACATCGGTCTGGCTATCGTTTTGCGCATCCAAAATGCTTTCAGGACCAATCACCACCTCATCGGTTTTCACCGCCGCCGCCCAGGCGATGGTTCGGGCAATCATTTCCCCTTGAGCAAACAAGCTGGCCGCCTTGACCCCCATCAGCTGGGCGCGTTTTTGATCAAGATATAAAATGCCGCCAAGAAACACCAACAACGCCACTAAATTGGTCACAATGATCCGCCGTGCCAGCGAACTGAAGCGAATCTGGAACAGATTGCGCCGCCCCCAACGCCAAATCGGCCGCACAATTTGGCGCACAGGATATAATCTTTGGTAAAATGAGCTGCGTCTTATGGTGCGCACGGCACGGCGCCGCGCCAACCGCAGCCTTTGTAAGGGCGTAAGCTTGGATGTTCGTGCTGTTTTAGGTGTTGCAGTTATTTTTCGGTAACGCTTGATCGCGGGCTTCCAACTGCGCTGCCCTCTGAGAAAAGACACGACTTTGGCGCTGCGTCCGCGCGCCTTTTGGCTTAGGCGATGCATTCTTTCTATCAGCGCATGCCCAATGGCTTTCGACTTTGCTGACAGGATTCCTAAATTTTGCCACAATGGCGATATGTGAGACTGCATCAGCTCTTCTACTTGCCCGCGCAACCGCACAGTAGCATACGCGCTTGAGACCACGAGATACGCCCCGCAGCCAAGCTCCCAGCATAACCTCAGATCGATAGATTTTACAATCTTATGATTGAGCTCGCCTCATCTGGCGGCTTTGCTCAAACTATTGCTCCCAGTCACTTTTACTTAGGGCCACATCCTTTCATGTGGTTTTATATTTTCATGTGTCTAGAGTACAATCCGATCACATAGCATCGGATTTTCGAACTATTTTTCCTCTAGAGGCTTATTTCGCCGCGCGATTTATTCCGAAAACTGGTCCGGTTCCCACTTGAAGCTCTTGTTCTCTAGCGCCTTGGGCCACCGGGCGGCGTAAACACTCGCGCTGCATCTTCTGGCACCATGCCTGCCAATTATCAAATTTCTTTGAAACGATAGCCTACGCCATAAAGCGTTTCAATAACATCAAAATTTTTATCGACGGCTTTAAACTTCTTCCGCAGCCGTTTGATATGGCTGTCTATGGTGCGATCATCGACATAGACCTGGTCATCATAGGCTGCATCCATCAGCGCATTACGGCTTTTGACGACGCCAGGCCGCTGCGCCAAAGCCTGCAAAATCAGAAACTCGGTGACGGTCAATGTGACTGGTTTGCCTTTCCAATGACAAGTGTGGCGTTCCTGATCGAGGCGCAAATCCCCACGCTCGATCACCTGGGATTTGCTGGCTTCCTCGGCGGCTGCGGCCTTGCGCGATTGGGTGCGCCGTAAGATCGCCTTGACCCGCTCAACAACCAAACGTTGCGAAAAAGGTTTGGCGATATAATCGTCGGCCCCCATTTTCAGCCCGAACAGCTCATCGATCTCTTCATCTTTAGAGGTCAAGAAGATGACCGGCAACTCGCTCTTCTGGCGCAACCGACGCAACAGCTCCATGCCATCCATGCGGGGCATCTTGATATCCAAGATCGCCAAATCCGGCGGTGTTTCGAGCAGGAATTCAAGGGCTGACAGACCATCATTGAAAGTGCGAATATTATAGCCTTCTGTTTCCAAGACCATACGCAGCGAGGTGAGAATATTGCGGTCGTCATCAACCAATACGATCGAAGTCATAAATACACCCTTCGCTCTTTCCCGGGGTGTTGCACAATGCTGAACACCATTGCAACAGCCCCAACTCCAACCGGCGTTAGCCTTTAATCTCAATTCGGCTCAATATCAACAACTTAATATTATTGGTCCGGATCATCAACAACCCGTATCGCCGTCCTTCTCCCCGCTGAGTTGTTATATCCGTTTCAGCTTTTTCATGGCAAGCCATGATTTCATTTTTGTAGGAATTCGTTTCTAGGAATTCGGCTGATTTGCGCCCCCCTCAAATGGCTTTCTGGAGGTGTTCGTTACGGGGCGGGAAGCTCGCTTCCTTTTCACCAGAAGGATAGCCCGCCATCCTTCCAGACCCATCGTCGCTCACCCAAGAAAGGGTGAGGCGAGTGACGATGGTGCCAAAAGGATGGCTTGAGGCGGCGATCGGGTTGGGGAGGGGACATATCTGTCTAAGCAAATTCATCTTCTTGCGTTCCCGCAATGGCTCGAGATTTGCCCTTTGTCCATCTCAATGTCCATCTCAATGTCCATCTCAATCCCACCAGAAATACCACACAGTCGCGTCAATCAAGGAGGCGGCGAGATTTTCAAGAGTTTCAAAGCCCTGATCGACAATATCATGACAGTACAAAAACTGTGTATAGGCCAGTTGCAGCGCCTTTTTACGTGAGGTCACCGGCTGCGCCACACTATATTCGATGAAATCCCCCCCAACGCTCATGATGGTCGCCCCATAAAGCTTGTGCCAATGCCGGGCCAAACCGATATGAACCTCTGGCGGGGGACATTCGTTCCAGCCGCCAAAACCAAGCTCCGCCGCCCAAAGCGTATGATCCTTCAAAGGCAAAAGGGCCATGAAAACCTGCTTATAATAGGTCCCGGAGAAATTGACATGGGCTTGAAAGGCATTTTGTGTCTGAGGAGTCTTGGGCCAGGGACCACGCTCCGGCCAATTAAAGTTTTCTTCCTTCGCAATGGCGCGAACTTCATTCTCTTTCAAGGTCAGCCAATTTTTCAGATCGAATTTTTCCGCGCGTTGCCGTGCCATGACGGGGTTATAGTCCGGATCGGTCATCTGACGGCAGACCCGGTCCAGTTCGCTCAAAGGTCCGATCAAAATGGGCGTTTGTTCAGGGCGATGGCGTTTCAGCCACAAAAAAGCATCGGCCACCTGTTCGCCGGGAACAACCAGGTGCTCGAACGGGACGTGAAAACGCTGACGTATCCCATCCAGTTTTCCTTCGATTAGCTGAGGGGAGCGAATTTCAAAGCTCATGCCCGCCTCCTTGTTGGGCCGTGTTCGATGAGACCATTTTCAATCAGACCTTTAAGGACATAATGAACGAGCGCAGTTTGACGGTCTGCGGTTGATTTACTCTGAGGCTTTGACTATCAAGAGGAAAATTGACGCAGATTCAAGCAAAGAAAATTGAGGAAACATGGCGGAAGTCGAAGAGAAAGATTACATCGTCTCGTTCAATGGAACTGGCGTGACATGCAAACGGCCCGATGGCTATGAGGAGACGGTGAGCTGGAATGATCTGGAAATGGTGACCATCGAAAGTGCGGCTCATGACGCCGACCAGCCCGATGTGGTCTGGATCTTGTGGGGGAAAGAGAAAAAATCCGGTGTCATCTTTCCCGGCGGCGCCACCGGTGCCGGCGCGCTGGTCACGGAATTGCAGGCCCGGCTAAGCCCGTTTAGAAGCGAGGCCATCACCGAAGCCATCAAAGCCAATGAAAACAACACCTATCTGGTCTGGCAGAGGACGGATGCGTAAACAAACAAGTATGTTCCAGGTCATTGACATGAATGAATACCAGCGACCTCTGGCCTTCGCTCGTCTGACGTCCAATTTAGGTAAAACCTTCAAAGGGATACGGAGAGCACGGAAAGGTCAATGAGAAGGCCCCCGGTAAAAATCCGTTTTTGCCTCAGCCAGACGGTGGCCCGCGCTTGTGCTCCATGTCCATGGAACAGCTTCGTGTCCATACTATCGATCTTGAGCCAATCGAAGGAAGCCGGTTCTAATAAACCCGTTTCCTTGGCTTGATGTATTCGACCTCTTCGGTAAGGGTGTAGTTATGAACGGGGCGGCTGGAAAGGGTGACTTGGCAGCGGCTGTCGTCAGCGGTGGCGAGGCTGTGCTTCATCCAGTTCACATCATCGCGCTGAGGAAAATCTTCGCGAGCATGGGCGCCGCGGCTTTCCTTGCGATGGGCGGCGGCATGTATCGTCACCGCCGCCTGGGCGATCAGATTGTCATATTCCAGCGTCTCGATGAGATCGGTGTTCCAGATCAGTGAACGGTCGGTCGTCTTGATATCCTCCCCCGCCTCCCAAATCTCACGGATCAACCGGCAGCCCTCTTCCAACACCTCCCCGGTGCGAAATACCGCGCAGTTGTTCTGCATGGTCTTTTGCATCTTAAGACGCAATTCCGCGGTGGGCGTGCTGCCATTGGCATAACGGAACCGGTCCAGCCGCGACAAGGCCAGCTCGCCGGCATCTTTCGGCAAATCCCTGTGTTTGCCATGTGGCTCCAGATCTTCGATACATTTTTCTGCCGCCGCCTTGCCAAACACCACCAGATCGATCAGTGAATTGGAGCCCAGCCGATTGGCTCCATGCACCGAGACACAAGCCGCCTCGCCAATCGCCATCAGACCGGGCACGATGGCATCGGGATCGCCATTTTTGGCGGAAATCACTTCGGCATTAAAATTGGTTGGGATCCCGCCCATATTGTAGTGCACCGTGGGCAGCACTGGGATCGGCTCGCGGGTCACATCGACCTGGGCGAAAATACGGGCCGTCTCGGTGATCCCCGGCAGCCGCTCTTGCAACACTTCTGGATCGAGATGGTCTAGATGTAAAAAAATGTGGTCCTTTTCCTTGCCAACCCCGCGGCCTTCACGAATTTCAATAGTCATCGCCCGGCTGACCACATCGCGCGAAGCCAGATCCTTGGCGGTTGGGGCATAGCGCTCCATGAAACGCTCGCCTTCCGAATTGGTGAGATAGCCGCCCTCACCGCGCGCCCCTTCGGTGATCAGCATCCCCGCCCCATAAATGCCGGTTGGATGGAATTGCACGAATTCCATGTCCTGCAAAGGCAGTCCGGCGCGCAACACCATGGCATTGCCATCACCGGTGCAGGTGTGCGCCGAGGTGCAGGAAAAATAGGCGCGGCCATAGCCTCCCGTGGCGAGAATGGTTTTGTGGGCCCGGAAGCGGTGCAGCGAACCATCCTCAAGACAAAGGGCGACCACACCGCGGCAAGCCCCCTCGGCATCCATGATCAGATCAATGGCGAAATATTCAATGAAAAATTCTGCGGAATGGCGCAGCGACTGGCCATAAAGGGTGTGTAAAATGGCGTGGCCCGTGCGGTCGGCGGCGGCACAGGTACGCCGCGCCGGCGGCCCTTCGCCAAACTGAGTGGTCATACCGCCAAAGGCGCGCTGATAGATGGTGCCTTCATCGGTGCGCGAAAACGGCACCCCGAAATGTTCGAGCTCATAGACCGCAGCCGGAGCCTCCCGGCAGAGATATTCAATGGCGTCCTGATCGCCAAGCCAGTCGGATCCCTTGACGGTGTCATACATGTGCCAGCGCCAGTCATCAGGGCCCATATTGCCCAACGCCGCGGCCACCCCCCCTTGTGCTGCCACCGTATGGGAGCGGGTTGGAAACACCTTGGTGACACAGCCGGTCTTAAGCCCGGCCTGAGCGGCGCCAAGGGTGGCCCGCAAGCCAGCCCCGCCGGCGCCGACCACCAGCACATCAAAGGAATGGTCGATGAAATCATAGATGCCGGGTTTGAGATAGGGGGAAGCCGGCATGTCGTTGCTCGCGCTTTGGCTGTGCTTGCTGGTATGATCTGCCATCTTTCACCCTCCACCATACTTTGCCGCTCCACCAACCCCCCCTCCGCCGAAGTAACATTCCCGCGGTCCTGCTGCAATGGATTTAAGTGGACACCTATCATGGCTTAGGGGATTTGAAGTCATCTTCCAAAGCCTTTTTTCACTTAAATCGTAGCATAGAAGCTCGCTTCCGCTTCACCAGAAGGATAGCCCGCCATCCTTCCAAACCCATCGTCGCTCGCCCAAGAAAGGGCGAGGCGAGCGACGATGGCGCCAAAAGGATGGCTTGGAGGACAACAGCTCTGTATAGGGCTTGTCGTATATCTGTCTGAATTGATACATGCCCCCTCTTCAGCTGTGGGCGGACACTAAAGGCCGAGCCTGCGCAACAGCGCCTCGATCGGCGGCAGATAGCTGGAACCAAACAGGCGCACATGAACCAGCGTGGGATAAAGATTGTAAAGATCACGGCGCAAATCATGAAAACCGGGCGCAATCGGGGAGATGGCATGATAGGCCTCGAAAAAGGCCCGCCCAAAGGTGCCGAACATGGTGGTGAAGGCCAGCTCGATTTCCGGATGACCGCAATAAATCGCCGGATCGATGAAGCCGGCAATGCGGTCCCCGTTCACCAATACGTTCCCGGTCCACAAATCCCCATGCAAAAGTGCTGGATGCGCAGGCTCCTCCAAATACTGTTCGAGCTTTTCGGCCAGCCGTTCCAGACGGTGACGCAAAGCGCTTGGTAAACGGCCTTCGCGATGGGCTTCACGGGTCATGTAAAGCAGCCGGTGATCCCGGAAAAAATCAATCCAACTCTGCATTTGTGGATTGGGCTGGTGCAGCGGGCCGATCACCGTGTCGCGCTCAAAGCCACAACTTGGATAAGGGGTTGCATGGAATGCCGCCAACAGTTCTGCCGCATGGCGCTCCACCGCCGCAGAAATGCCCCCGCCGGTATTTTCGATCCAGGACATGACCAGCAGGGTTTCATCGGCATAATAGACCTGCGGCACCGGCAGGTTCGAGGCGCGAGCGAGCGCCTTGAGCATATAGGCTTCAAGTTCGAGATGGCCAGCCCGGCGGGGCCGCCCAGCCTTGACGGCGATCTCGCGCCCATCCGCCAAACGGGCCCGCAAACCGGTCAAACCAAAGCCAACGCCAAGACGGCTCGATTTGACGATTTTTTCCCCCAGCGCCTGTTCAATCTGCTGCTCCAAACGATGTACCACGAACCGCTCCCCAATCTGTTCTTTGTTGCATCCGACTTGAAAACAAAAAAACCGGCTACAGATGTAGCCGGTTTGTGAGAGTCGACCAAGAGTTTCGCGTAAGGGGACGCTTTTCTTGGGGGGAAACGCTTACGCATAACATGATTTGGGGATTGCGCCCCCCAACTTCAAGGGCGGAAAGTATTTTTTATCGAAGAGAGGTTCAACGCTCCACGCCGCCTTAAAAATAGCCTCAAAACCTGTGGCGTTGGCTCAAAAAATCGTTATGATGAAGGCACCGTGCCCCTGTGGGAGGCCAATCACGGTTCCGGGCATGGTCAAGCAGGGGGGCCATGTCCGACCTCGTCTTCATTTCTGAGCCTGTCCATCTGATCCTGTCCATGACGCATGCTTGTTTCGTAACAGAGACAACGCGTCATTTTCGGCCTTGTAAGAATGCCTGTATCATATCGATACAAGTCATGAGGCTTGGACCGTCCTTCCTCCCACACATCCCAACAGCCCCAAAATCGGCGTATTTTCACGGTCTTTCGACGTCATCAGACTTTGGCACCGCTCTTGCTTTGCCGGTTTTGAGCGGCTAGAGTTCTGCAAGCCGTTAACCTCTTGTATACCAAAACTTGCAGCGCTCTTGCCACCTGATGTCATAAAGCTGAGCTGGGACAATTTTCGATGAAATCACTCATTATATTCGCCGCCCTCGTGTTTGCCCTTCCTGAAACAAGCCTGCCAACACAGCAATATCCCACCCCCGATCGTTCCAACAGAAATATCACGCCGCAAGTCGAAACCGTGGTCGATCGCGGCTTGATGCTGGAATTACGCATTCGCTGTGGCAAGACGTCGGGTCTTGTGACTTATTCAAAAGTTGAAAAAACATTTTGCACCCCGAATTTCGTTTGCCACAAATCATTGCGAACCGCGGCACACAATTTTTGTAACCGCCGCAGCCGGCCCGCCTTGTTGCGCTAGGCTCAGAACCCATACCGCTTCAGCCGATCCAATCGATCATTTTGCGAAAACAGAAAATGGGCCTTGCTAAAACCTTTTGCATTTCTAAACTAAGTTGGCTGTTATATGCTCTAATGGTTAGCATTGATCAGCCAGGCCAGCCGGCCTCTTGGGCCCCTTTAGGTTATTTTCCAGGGACCGTTGATTGAAAGAGCCTGCACAGCTGTACTGGCTTCAGCAAGGGGTGGAGTGCTTTGAGGGAGTTTTCAAACGATGGAATCTGAACCAATTTATGATGTGGCAATCGTTGGTGGCGGAGCTGGAGGCTTGACGACAGCCGCAAGCTTGTTGAAACGGCGTCCCAAACTCTCAATCGCAATCATCGAACCTGCTGAGAACCATTATTATCAACCGGCTTGGACACTGGTTGGCAATGGCGTTTATGCGCAGAAAAAAACCGTACGGCCCATGAAGAGCGTGATGCCGCGCAAAGTCAACTGGATCAAGGCCGGAGCCGCCTTTTTCGAACCCAACAATTCCCAGGTCGTGCTCGATGATGGTAATCGCATCAGTTACCGCATGTTGGTGGTCGCCCCTGGCATTAAGCTGGATTGGGATGCCATAGAAGGGTTGCGTGAAACGCTGGGCCAGAATGGGGTCACCTCAAACTATGCCTTCGATCTTGCGCCTTATACCTGGGAGCTTGTCAAGGGGCTGAAATCGGGAACCGCGCTATTTACCCAACCCCCCATGCCGTTCAAATGCGCCGGCGCGCCCCAGAAGGCGATGTATCTCTCAGCCGATTATTGGCGCCGCCGCAAACTGCTGAAAGATATCAATATCGAATTCAATAGTGCCGCCCCCGGCCTGTTCGGTGTTGCCGACTTTGTCCCTCCCTTGATGAAATATGTTGAGCGTTATGGTATCAAGCTGGCCTTTCAATCCAATCTCAAAGCCATTGACGGGCCAAGCCAAATCGCTCTTTTCGAGGTGGTGGGCGAAGATGGCTCAACCCAAATGGTTGAAAAGAAATTCGACATGATCCATGTGGTTCCGCCACAAACCGCGCCGGACTTCATACGCTCAAGCCCCTTGGCCAATGAAGCCGGCTGGGTCGAAGTCGATCAGCACACCCTGCGTTCGGTTCGTTATGGCAATATCTTTTCGCTCGGTGATGTCATGTCGGCGCCTAATGCCAAAACTGCCGCGGCCGTACGCCAACAGGCCCCGGTTGTTGCCGAAAACCTGCTCGCCGTGATGGATGGCCGGGAACCTGAATTTCTTTACAACGGTTACGGCGCTTGCCCGCTGACGGTGCAACGCGGCAAGATTCTCATGGCCGAATTTGGTTATGGGGGAAAATTGTTGCCCACGCTCAATCTCGACCCAACAAAACCGCGCTGGATTAATTGGATGATGAAGAAATGGGCGATTCCTCACATGTATTGGAACTGGATGTTCAAAGGCAAAGAGCGTTTCATCACATCCGCACGCCTTGCCAACCCCACGGTCGACCGGGCTGACGGCTAACCCCCCGCCCTTTGAGCATCATGGCTGTTTTCCAAACACCAAGTAAGGCTTGTTCTGGCTCTTGATCTAGGTGAAAAGGGCCAGACCAATGCCACTGGTTTATCGACACTTTAGGAACCGAACCAGTCTTCACTCTCCATAATTCGGCACCGTTTCCATAGTTTGGCACCGTCTCTGTTGAATGGGGTGGAGACTTTTGCACTTTAATACCCGCCAATTTACGTCATCCGTAAAAACAGACACAGTCTTGCCGTAATTACGCCCCTCACCTGCCACAACAAAATTCTATTAAAGGCAGGATTTCTTTTTCTGATTACCATAAACCCATGATTTTTCAGCTATCCATTAACCTGGAATTAATTCATTAATCGTCTAATAGGAAACACTGCGAGCCACAGTCTCAGACAGCATGAAAAGGTCTGAAGAGTAGAAGGGTTTTCCGCTCATGCACCGCGAAGAAAAGTTGGGCCGCGAAACAATGCGCCGTCGCCCTGTAAAACGCGCAATGAAGTCAGCACAAGAACCAGGAAGTCAGCCAATGGGGGCTGGTCAAGCGCGCCGACGCCCACGGAAAGCTGTGGCACAGGTTCAAAAGCCGCAGGTTCCACAGCGTATCACCCGTGTCGGCATCGCCTTGGGCATTGCGGTTTCCGTCGCCGCCTGTAGTGCCGGCGTCTCCCGGTTTGACTTCCCAGCCTTTAGTTTGGGCAAAGATGACGACGGCTCATCCATCGCCGGCCAACGCTACAGCAGCAATTATGGCCGTGTTTCTAACGCACCGGCGCCAATCTATCATTACAAGCCCAACCATTCGCTCTATGGCAATCCGGCAGCTCAGGAAACGAGTGTCCCGAAACGAACCGGCAATCTGCAAGAGCAACCCGCACTGCAGAATGACGAATTCCGTTATTCCTCCATTGAACGGCAGCCTGTTCAACGGCAGAATCTGCCGCCCTTGCAACAACCCGAACCAGCAAGAACACAGTATCGGAATCAGTATACAAGCCAGCCCGGCTATCAGCCTGGGGCCAGCTCAGTCGCAAATCGTGGTGACAGTTTGTCGATCTATGGAAAAACAGTGCGCGTTGAGCAAGGCGACACGCTTTACAGCATTTCCCGCCGGATGAATGTGACCGTGGACGCCCTGCGCAATGCCAATGGGCTGGTTGACAACAATATTCGGATTGGTCAAGTTCTTGTGATTCCTGATCCCAATGGGAGCGCAAATGCCAGCTCTGCACCACGCGCCAAGCCAGCAGCACGCCGCACCCCATCACGGGTGGCCGAGCTCACCCCAGTACCGGCAAACGGCAACCGTTATCAACAAGCCCCCAAAGCCCCGGCTTCTGATCTGGCGCTAGATGTGCCGCCTGCGCCCAGTATGCAGACCCCTGCCCCACAGCCAAAACCCGCGGTGAAAGCAGAGCCCAAACCGCAAAAACCGGTTCGCACCGCTCGGCTTACGCCACAGACCGCGGCACGCCCCGGCAACAATTTCCGCTGGCCGGTCCGCGGCCGTCTGCTGGCCAAATTCGGGCGCATGCCAGATGGTTCCCATAATGACGGCATCAAGGTCGCCGTTCCCCGCGGCACCCAGGTACGCGCAACGGAAGATGGGGTTGTCGCCTATGCCGGCAGTGAATTGAAAGCTTACGGCAAGCTGATTTTGATCCGCCATGCCAATAACTGGGTTTCCGCCTATGCCCACAATGATGAATTGCTGGTCAAGCGTGGCGACAAGATCAAGCGCGGGCAGGTAATCGCCAAAGCCGGCACCACGGGAGCGGTCAATCAACCGCAGGTGCATTTCGAGCTGCGCAAGGGCTCGACCCCGGTGGACCCGTTGAAATATATCAATGGCTCCTAGATCCGGGCCAAAGTTCATTCATAATCCTCTATGAAAAACCACAGCCATTTTATCGTCTGTGGATGTTTCCCCCGGAAATTTCATGAGATGGGCACAGCACTCTCAGAAAAATTTCTGGGGGCTTTACTGTGAAAGGGAATAAATCTCTCCAATGTTACATAAATATTATACCAACGCCCCCTGACCTTGACTCATATGCATCAAATTTACATAAGAACTTCAAATGGATACGAAAAGCATGGAACGGTCAATGATAAAGACATGCGGTATTAAATCACGATGCGTGAGACTGAATACGATCATCAATCC
>WGBT01000017.1 GCA_015494185.1 Hyphomicrobiales bacterium
ATTCCATGGTGAGCGTTTTTGCATTTTCCCAAACTTTGTCAAGGACCGCCTTTGGCGGCCGCAAAGCGGTTTTATCCTTGACAAAGTTTGGGAAAATGCGAAGGTTTCATCATGGAATGTAAGGATGGATCTGACATTGTTTGCGGGGGCAGGAAGCGTTTGCTGTCACTGAAAATCCCTTGCCCCCATTGGGACGATTAGATCGAAAAGCTGGTTCCACAGCCGCAAGACGCCGTCGCATTGGGGTTGTTGATCTGAAACGATGAGCCGATGAGATCATCGACATAATCGATCACAGAGCCTGCCAAATACATCTGCGAAACGCTGTCGATTAGAACCGTGGCACCATGTTTTTCAAGCACCAGATCATCGCTATTGCGCTCTGTCACCAGGTCGAACTTATATTGAAAACCTGAACAGCCCCCGCCTTCGACACTCACCCGCAACATTTTAGGCTCATCTTCAGCGGCCACAATTTCAGCAATCCGCTTGGCCGCCCTGTCACTCAATTCGATCAATTCGCTCATCTTTGTCACCTATATGATCCTGTCTTGATTTGACCACCCAATTCCTGTGTCCCCGCCCCGCAAAACCATTCATCTTCTTGGGACGAATCGATTATAATATGGTTTGGTCTTCAAAAAAACGGCGAGTCAGCCAATGATAAGCACAATGACAAAAATCCGCAAAAAACAAGGGCCAAGGCACCGCTGGCCTTCAAATGCAATGATTGTCATGAAGATCGCGATATGACCGCTGTTTTTCAAGAGGATCAGAATGTTTGGCCGCAGCCGGTGATGGCCGAAACCAACAACCGGTGGAGCGCAATCCGTGCCGGCAAGAGCCGCGGCCGCCGTTATCACGAAGAGCCTTGCCCGCTGCGTTCTCCCTATCAGCGTGACCGCGATCGGATTGTCCACAGCAAGGCCTTTCGCCGCTTGACCCACAAGACCCAAGTCTTTCTCTATGATGAGGGGGACCATTTCCGCAATCGCCTCACTCATTCCCTCGAAGTTGCGCAAATCGGCCGCGCTTTGGCCCGATTACTCAATGTCGATGAAGATCTCACCGAAGCCATCGCCCTGGCCCATGATCTTGGCCACACCCCTTTTGGCCATGCTGGAGAACGCGGCCTCAACCGCGCCATGGCCGCTTATGGCGGTTTTGATCACAACGCCCAAAGCCTGCGCGTGGTCACCCTCCTGGAACGTAACTATTCCCGGTTCGATGGCCTTAATCTGAGTTTTGAAACCCTCGAAGGACTGGCCAAACATAACGGTCCGGTAAGCCCCAACCACCCCCCCGCTCCCTTTATTGCCGATTACAACAGCTGGCACGATCTCGACCTGACCCGCCAAGCTGGGGTGGAAGCTCAAATCGCCGCCTTGTCGGACGATATTGCCTATAACAATCATGATCTTGACGATGGGCTGCGCGCCGGCTTGTTCAGCCTCACCGATCTGGCCAGTGTCCCGCTGGTTTGGCGGATCATCCAAGAGATCACCTTGGAACATCCCGGCTTGAGCGAGCGCCGTGTGGTCTATGAGCTCAACCGGCGGCTGATCACCTCGATGATCAAGGATGTGGTCAGTGAAACTCAGCACCGCCTTGCCAAATATGAAATCGCCAGTGCTGAAGATGTCCGCAATGCGAAGACACCAATCGTTGGCTTTTCTCCCGGCATGGCAGGCAAACTCGCCGATTTGCAGCGCTTTTTGTTCGAGCGGGTTTACCGGCATCGTAAAGTGATGGAAGTCATGGAAGTGGCGGAACAGATGGTGGAGCGGCTGACCCTGTGCTATCTGGAAAGCCCGCATCTATTGCCGGAAAAGTGGCGCCAGCGTTTCACCAATGCCGATCACAGTTTGCGCCCGGCAATCATCATCGATTTTGTCGCCGGAATGACCGACCGCTATGCCATCGATGAACATCGACGCCTGTTTTCCTGCGCGCCTCAATTGCGCGCCCGCATCCACCTCCAAGGCTTGACACGTTTGGAATGAAAAGCTGCCCTGTTAGCCTTATCCAGGTTCTGTCCTGCAACGGTTTGCGTCTTTGGCCACAATTGACTATATACAATGATAATTCCCTTGAAATTTTAAGATCATTGGCTCCCGAGCATGGAAGAGACGAAAGAAGCCTTCGGGAGACGGAGGATTGACTTATGGCCGAAAAACTTCTTCCCCTGATGCCCAAGGCAACGGCGGTATG
>WGBT01000018.1 GCA_015494185.1 Hyphomicrobiales bacterium
GAATAGCCGAAGCTATTTCCAAGGGCGAAAGGCCAGCGATATGAAGCGAAAATGCCGCCCGAAGGGTCTGGCGCAAAATCCCGGTAATGCGAGACAAATCATTGTCCATTTCATGATTTTGCGTCCGACTGGCGCCGCGTAATTTATGGGTCCTGAGCCTAGGTTCTGTTCCAAAACACCAGGAAAGGATTGTTCTTACTCCTTTTTGCCAGGCAATGATTGGAAAAGACAAAAGAACGAGCAGCGCTGGAACAAAATTCGCTTCGATGTGATCGGCGTTTACTCTAGATCATGGCTTACGCCCTTGCGCATATCCGGTTGAGCCGAAACCGTCACTGCCGCGTTCGCTGTCTGGCAGCTCTGAAACTTCATCAAAGTGCACTCGTAGAACCGGCGCCACAACAAGCTGGGCAATCCGCATCCCGCGCCGCACCTCAAAGGCGTTTGAACCGTGATTGATCAGCAAAACCTTGATCTCGCCGCGATAATCGGCGTCGATCGTGCCCGGCGCATTCAAAACAGTCACACCATACTTGACCGCCAGTCCCGAACGCGGGCGAATCTGCGCCTCGAGCCCCTGCGGCAAGGCTATCGCAATACCCGTTTCAATCAATTCTGACGCTCCTGGAGCAAGGATGACCGGGGCATCTGGCGGACAAGCAGCAATCAAATCAGCCCCTGCGGCCAAAGCTGACTGATAAGCGGGCAGCTCAAGCCCCTCGCCATGTTGCAGACGTTTGATCTGCACCACAGTTGCAACCGGTGGAGATGAAGGGAACGCACTCACTACGATTTTGCCTTCTGGGCTTTTGCAGCGGTCATTATAGGCGCCTTGCGCGCCAACAGATCGGCAGCCCGGCGCAATAACTTGTCGGCAACCTCGGCCTTGGTCATTTCCGGCCAGCTTTCCGGTTTGCTCTTGCTGCTTGTGATCAAATGCACGGTGTTTTTTTCGCCCCCCATCGCTCCGCCGACCTCTGACACATCATTGGCAACGATCCAATCACACCCCTTGGCCTGGCGTTTTTTCTGGGCATTGGCAATGACATGTTCGGTTTCTGCGGCAAAGCCAATCACCAGCGGGGGACGTTTCGGCCCAGGCTTCGAGATGGTTTTCAAAATATCCGGGTTTTCAACGAATTCAAGCAAGGGAGGCTCGCCACCCCGCAATTTCTTGATTTTCTGCTTGGCGGTACCATTGACGCGCCAATCGGCAACCGCTGCGGCCAGGATGGCAATATCGGCAGGCAGTGCGGCTTGTACAGCTGCCAGCATCTCTCGCGCCGTTTCCACATGGATCGTCTTGACATTGGACGGCGCCTTAAGCCCGGTGGGGCCAGACACCAAGGTTACATCAGCCCCCAGCCGAGCCGCCGCTGCCGCCAAGGCATAGCCTTGCTTGCCGGAAGAGCGATTGCCGATAAAGCGTACCGGATCAATCGGTTCATAGGTCGGCCCCGCGGTGATCAAGACATGCCGCCCCAACAAAGGCTCATCATGAAGCTCACTAAGATTGAGCGCAATAGCCTTGATGATCTCCGTCACCTCGGCCATCCGTCCCGGCCCATATTCACCGCAAGCCATTTCACCTGTCTCGGGGCCAACGAAACGGACACCATCACGATGCAGTTGAGCAACATTGCGCTCGGTCGCTGGATGCCGCCACATTCGCACATTCATCGCCGGGACCGCCAACACCGGCTTATCCGTGGCCAACAAACAAGTGGTCGCCAGATCATCGGCCAGACCATTGGCCATCTTCGCCAAAAGATCCGCTGTGGCCGGCGCCACCACCACCAAATCGGCATCGCGAGAAAGTCGAATATGGCCAATCTCTGCCTCTTTCCCGGCATCGAAAAGATTGTCTTCAACCGGTTCCCCTGAAAGTGTGGCCAGTGACAAGGGAGTGACGAATTTCGCGCCCGCCCGGGTCAGGATTACCCGCACGCTCACCCCGTTCTGCTTCAGCTTGCGAATCAGATCGAGGGCTTTATAAGCGGCAATCCCGCCACCAATGATCAATAATACCCGTTTATTCTGCATAATCACTGATCCTGCCACACGAGGCTTCTGCTTTCTCATTCAAAGAATAATTGTCTCTTTGTTTCTTCCTAAAAAACGCTCCTATGCCTTTTAGGTGGCGATATGATGCCGTCGTGTGTTGGGTGAAAAAAGGGGCCTTGATTTGATATATGTCTAAAGGATTTTCATAAGGATAGCGAGCACTCCCAAACCGACGACCAGAAGCGAGCCCAGACGGATGACGATTTTGTCGCCAACATGGTCGATCTTGGTGTCAAGAGCATCGATCTTGGTTTCGAGATCGGTTCTGGTACGATCGATTTTAGCCACAAGATCGCTTTTGACATGGTCGATCTTGGCGTCAAGGGTATCGATCTTAGCCTCAAGGTCGGTTCTGGTACGCTCAATCTTGGCCTCGAGGTCACTTTTGACGTAGTCGATCTTGGCGTCAAGGTCACTTTTGACGTGGTCGATCTTGGCGTCAAGCGCATCGAATCTTGCATCGATCAAATCGAAGCGGCGGTCGATTTCGCGGAAGCGCTCCGTAGGCTCAGCCAAAGTCGTTGCTGCCGCCTGCGCTTTTTGCTCAGAGACACCCGCCTCTTTGAGAGCGTCATAGACTTCTCGGATCATCGTGGTCATGGTGAAAGTATCGAAAAGCTTGGGCGTTTGGTCAAGCCTTATTGAAGCGGGCAGTTAAAGCAAAAAGCACCGGCTAAAGCATGGATGCAGCGGTAAGAGAAAACCAGCCCCCCATAACTACTTTGCCAAAGCGGCACGAACTTTGCGCGTTCCATCGAGAGCCGATGAATAAACCGGACCACGGACCAACATCCGGTGTTGGGGAGCAACATAGCGCATAATCGTTGCTGTCAAACCACGAGCAGTCGGATTATGGATATTGCGTTGCCAATAGGCCCGCACGGCAGCTTTCATTTTCTGGAAATTCGAAGCATAGGGCCGCAATCGTTCCAAGCGCACCATACTGCTTGCAATCGCCTTAGCACGGATTTGAGCCAAAGATTTGCGGGACAATTTTTGAGCCATGCGAATCGATTGGGGCTGAGCCTTCAGCCTGGTCACTTGTCGCTCAATGGAGTGCTTGTCAATCTTTTTCTCAAGTGCAAGTGACTTTTCAAGGACAAAGACAAGTGGCGGATTAACGGCCCAAGCTGGCGTAGCAATTAGGGCAAACGAAACCATTCCCCCAGCAATAAGGTTTCCTCTCTTCATCAATCAATTCCCCCGTATCAATTCCCCCGTTTTTGAGCGCAATCCAAACGGACGCGATATGCGATTGGATTGCAAGTAAAATCCCCTCGAATAGGGTGACTTCCCTCCCAAAGCCAAGCCCTCCACTGTTTGCGCTCTACAGCTGATAATCGTAACAGATTCGACGCGACAAATCGACACTCTTTGTGTTTTTTCATGTCTTTGAAAGAGACGTCTTTATTGGAACTAGCGGCATAGCCATTCTCTGCTGGGGAACAATTGGAATGGCCTCCATTCGAGATTCACAAATTTGCTCGCTTGACGCCTCTTAAGAGGCTTTGACACCGAGTTTCTTTTGCAGGCTTGAACTTGAGGTGGTATATTGGAAACGTAAAGTCTTGTCGGGATGAACCACGCGATGAGCACTGTGCGCCATCAGCGCCGCCTCATGAAAACCGGACAAAATCAGCTTCAATTTCCCCGGATAGGTGTTGATATCGCCAATGGCATAAATCCCGGGAATACTGGTTTCAAATTTTTCCGTATCGACTGGGATCAGATTTTCATGAAGATTGAGCCCCCATTCGGCAATGGGGCCAAGTTTCATGGTCAGCCCAAAAAACGGCAACAGCGTATCACAGGCGATCTCAAATTCCGGCCCCTTACCATGACGTGCGGTAACTCCGGTCAATTGCCCATTTTCACCATGCAGCGCCGTGATCTGACCAAGATGAAACTCCATCTTGCCAGCTTCCACTAGAGCACGCATCTTGTTCACCGAATCTGGCGCTGCCCGGAAATTCTCGCGGCGATGCAACAGCTTCATACTGCGGGCAATGGGCTGCAGATTGAGCACCCAGTCCAGTGCCGAATCGCCCCCACCGACAATGAGAATGTCCTTGCCGCGGAACTGCTCCCGTTGCCGCACCGCGTAGAACACCGAACGCCCTTCATAATCGGCAATCCCCGGATAGGGCGGCTTTTTCGGGGTAAATGATCCGCCACCAGCAGCGATCACCACCACCTTGGTGATAAAAACCTGGCCGATATCTGTGGTCAGCTGAAACCGGCCATCAGGCAGTTTTTGCAGCGCATCGACGCGTTGCTGGAAATGAAAAGTGGGCTCAAAGGGTTTGATCTGAGCGAGCAGATTGTCAGTCAGCTCTTGCCCGGAAATCTCTGGAAAAGCGGGAATATCATAGATCGGTTTTTCCGGATAAAGCTCCGCACATTGCCCGCCGGGCTTATCGAGAATATCAACGACATGGGCCTTGATGTCGACAAGGCCCAACTCAAAGACGGCAAACAGCCCCACCGGGCCGGCGCCAATGATCACCGCATCGGTCTCAATGGGCTCGCCAACGCTTACATCCGTTGTTTGTTGCTGCGATTTGCTGATCACCGTATCTTCCAATGTCCTGTTCCCTTTTTTCCGCCCTTATCACAAAGCCTGCAACAACTTGACGCCATAGCCCCTAATACTGCTTTTCTGGCAGCCGCACAACCAACCCGTCGAGTTCTTCCGTGACCTTGATCTGACAGCTCAGCCGGCTGTTATCGCGGACGTCGAAAGCAAAATCGAGCATGTCTTCCTCGGTGTCTTTTGGGGTGCCGGTTTTCTCCAGCCAAGCTTCATCCACATAAACATGGCAGGTCGCGCAGGCGCAAGCCCCGCCACATTCCGCTTCGATTCCAGGAATTGAGTGTTTAACGGCCACCTCCATCAAGGTTTGGCCGACTTCGCCTTCAACCACATGCTCTGTGCCGTTGAATTCGATAAAGGTGATTTTCGGCATCCGCCCTCACCGCTCCCCTGTTTGTGCCTAATTGATACTTTTTTCAATGCTTTCTTACGTTGGATTTTGCTTGAATTCGCTTTGCGTTCTATAGGACAAACAACAACACATGACCAGCCCGCCATTGCCGCATGAGGCTGTTACCATCTGGAAAACCGTGTGAGTGGCTGTTTCTGGATGAAGAAAGTTTAATTTGGCAGCATCATCAAACCGGCACATGTTAAGGCTAAAGTTTCGGAGTGAACGAGACGCGAAACCAACAGAACCAACAACCGAAGTGTAAAGATCAAAATTTGACCTGACCGGCAATGCCAGGCTTAACTCATGCTCCTCCCCCTTATCGGCCCAAACCTGCCCTTACCTTCCATGGTGAGCGTTTTTGCATTTTCCCAAACTTTGTCAAGGGCCGCATTTTTAGGCCCCTGTCGTGCCGCGAAGCCTGCGGGGCTCCCCGCCACTCCACGTTCGCTTGCAGCGGCCGTGAAGCGGTTTCACCCTTGACAAAGTTTGGGAAAATGCCAGGGTCTCATCATGGAAAATAAGGTCGGATCTGACAGTGTCGGTTAAGGTCAAATAAACTTGAAGGTAATTATGCAAACACGACGATCAGGGATATTACGAGTGTGCGCTTTCATCAAACAAGCGGCGGTCATTGCGGGGGCCGTGTTGGCGGCCGGGCCACTGACGGCCGCCTCAGCTCAACAGGCCGCGGAGCCCTTGGCGCCGAAACATCACGCCCTGTCACTGATCAGCACACCGAAATATCCCCCTGATTTCAAGCATTTCGACTATGTCAACCCGCAAGCGCCAAAAGGCGGCGAGGCGCGGCTTGGCGTCTTTGGCTTTTATGACAATTTCAACATCTTGACCTTCAAGGGCCGTCATGCCAGCGGGCTTGGTCTGATGTATGACAGTTTGATGGAGGATTCACTGGAAGAACCGTCAACCTCCTATGGGCTGCTCGCCGAATGGGTCAGCTATCCCAAAGACTTCTCTTCAGCCACCTTCAAGCTGCGCGAAGAAGCGCGATGGCACGATGGCAAGCCGGTCACCGTCGAGGATGTGATTTTCAGCCTAAACGCCTTCAAAAAGGGAGATCCGGCCTATGCCTTCTATTACAAAAATGTCATCGACGTGAAAAAGACCGGCCCGCGCGAAGTGACCTTTTATTTCGACGTCAAAGGCAACCGCGAACTGCCGATGATCATCGGCCAGCTTTCGATCCTGCCCAAACACTATTGGACCGGAAAAGACAAAGACGGGAAACCGCGGGACATCTCGGCCACCACCATGACCCCGCCGCTGGGTTCGGGCCCTTACCGGATCGTCAAGACCAATCCCGGCAAAAGCGTGGTGTTTGAACGGGTCAAGGACTATTGGGCCCGTGATCTGCCGGTGCAAAGAGGCAAGCATAATTTCGACCGAATCCGCTATGACTATTACCGTGACAACCAGGTTCTGTTCGAGGCGTTCAAAGCCGGCGAGCTTGATTTCATGAACGAAAACAACTCCAAGCGCTGGGGCACCGCTTACAATTTCCAGGCGGTCAAGGATGGCCGGGTCATCGTCCGCACCATCAATCACATCCGCGGGGCGGGCATGCAAGGCTTCATCTTCAATCTGCGGCGCACCAAATTCGCCGACCGCCGGGTTCGGCAAGCCTTCAACCTGGTCTTTGATTTCGAATGGTCGAACAAACATCTGTTCTATGGCCAGTACAAACGCACCAATAGCTATTTTGCGAACACCGAACTGGCTGCGAAAGGCTTGCCGCAAGGGCGTGAGCTGGAAATTCTCAATGAAGTCCGCGATTTGGTCCCCGAAGAAGTCTTTACCAAGGAATATCGCAATCCGGTATTCAAATCACCCGCAGACAACCGCAAGGCTCGCCGCCAAGCCCTCAAACTGCTTGCTGAAGCCGGTTGGGAAATCCGCAACAACGTGCTGACCAATGTCAAGACCGGCGAGCCGATGCAGGTCGAGTTTCTACTGGTTTCCAAGGCCTTTGAACGGATTATCATTCCCTATATCCAGAATCTGAAACAGCTTGGCATCCAGGCCACGGTCCGGGTGGTCGATTCGGCGCAATACAAACGCCGCCGTGATAATTTCGATTTCGATATGATTGTATGGACCTTTCAGCAAAGCCACTCGCCGGGCAATGAACAGCGGGAATTCTGGGGCTCACAGGCCGCCGACCGCAAGGGCAGCCGCAATCTGATCGGCATCAAGAACCCCGCGATTGACAAATTGATCGACCGGGTGATTTTCGCCAAAGACCGCGCCGAACTGGTTGCCGCCACCCGCGCGCTCGACCGGGTGCTGCTGTGGAATTACTATCTGGTGCCCAACTGGCATGTCCCCTATGACCGGATTGCCTATTGGAACAAATTCAAACATCCAAAAACCCTGCCCAAACTCGGTGATGGGTTTCCAACGGTCTGGTGGTGGGATGCGGCCAGCGCCGCCAAACTTGCCGAAGCGCGCAAACCAGCTTCAGAACCCTCCTGGTTCTCGCAAATCTGGCAGGCCATCAAGGGAGTCTTCTAGTGGCGCTTACCATATTACAACGAGCTGCGCGGGCTGGGATCGCGCTCATCGTCATGGGCTTGGTCATGGGCTTGGTGCCTGCTGCCTTGCCCCTGCTCGCCTTTTTTCAATCCGCCTTTTCCAAACCCGCCTTTGTTATTCAGCCCGCCTTGGCGGCACCTGCCAAACACGGGCTTTCAGCCTTTGGCGACCTCAAATACCCGGCGGATTTCAAACATTTCGACTATGTCAATCCCAACGCCCCCAAAGGCGGCCGGCTGGCAACGATCGGCACCACAGGCGTCAACACTTTCAACAGTTTCAATGCCTATATCGTTCATGGGGACCCCGCCGCGGGGCTTCAGTATCTGTTCGATACGTTGATGACCCGGGCCTATGACGAACCCGACGCGCTTTATGGGCTGGTGGCCAAAACGGCCGAAGTGGCCGATGACAAAATGTCGGTGACCTTCAAGCTGCGCAAGGCCGCCCGGTTTGCCGATGGCTCCCCCTTAACCGCTCAGGACGTGGTCTTTTCCTTCAATCTCCTGAAAGAAAAGGGCCATCCCAATTACCGGCTGTTGCTGCGCGATGTCAAAGCCGCCGAGGCCCCTGACGCACAGACCGTGCGCTACAGCTTCCAAGGGGAATCGGTCCGTGATCTGCCACTGATCGTTGCCAGTCTGCCGATCTTTTCCAAGGCGTTTTACAGCAAACATGATTTCACCAAATCATCGCTGATTCCGCCGCTGGGCTCCGGTCCCTATAAAATCGCAAAATTCAAGCCTGGCACCTTCATCACCTATCAGCGCCGCAAGGACTATTGGGCCAAAGACCTGCCGGTCAATGTCGGGCGGTTCAACTTCGATGAGCTGCGCTATGAATATTACAAAGACCGCGCCCCGGAACTGGAAGCCCTGAAGGCCGGCAACTATGACTTGCGCGAAGAATTCACCTCGCGCGACTGGGCCAAGAGCTATGATATTCCCCAGGTC
>WGBT01000019.1 GCA_015494185.1 Hyphomicrobiales bacterium
CATACCGCCGTTGCCTTGGGCATCAGGGGAAGAAGTTTTTCGGCCATAAGTCAATCCTCCGTCTCCCGAAGGCTTCTTTCGTCTCTTCCATGCTCGGGAGCCAATGATCTTAAAATTTCAAGGGAATTATCATTGTATATAGTCAATTGTGCCCAAAGACGCAAACTGTTGCAGAACAGAACCTGGATAAGGCTAATACCGGAGGTCTTTATCATTGACCGCTAATGTTTTCCATATCCTCTTGAATGTTCTGTGTAAATTGGGCGGTATACGAGTCAAGGCCAGGGGGCGCTGGTATTACAAGGATTATTCAAAGATGGTGCTGGGCGAGCGCGTGCAAATCGACCACATGACTGTCAGCAAAAACGGCATCACTTGCGAACATTTTCAGGCCTGGGACCGGTGCTCGAAATTCATCCATGTGCAAGTTTACCATGTGCAAGTTATTCTCATGCCAAAAGCGCCATTGCCAAGCGCTTTCTGTTTGATCTGATCACGAAAAACCCCTTTAAAATCCGTTCCATACAGGTCGACGGCGGCTCGGAATTCACGGCCTGGTTCGAGCAGGCATGTGCTGACCTGGTCATCCCTTCGATCGTGCTGCCACCCTTGCGCCCGCCGCCGAAACAGCTTTCATCCGCCTCGATCTCGCCAGCCAACAGTTCTTGGCTTTCTTTCTCCAGTTTATAAGCGATGATCTCGGCTGATCTCGCAAAGGCGGTGAAAGAAGAGAATGGAAGAGAATGGCTGTTTTCCGGTTCACATTCAACAGCCGAGCCGCCGTGCGGGCAGTGGCGCCGACAACGAATAACTCAATGAGCCGCTCCTGTTTGTAGTGGCTCAGGCGGCTCTTTCTGACAAGCTTCCCCATGGGCCCCATGATAACCTCATAATTCGGTTATCTGGGCCAGCGCCAAGAATATTTTTAAGAAAAACGAGATGGGTATCTTGATCTCTTTTGAAGCAGCAGAGTGTCTGTCAGACCTCCGTCCATTATCGTTGGTTGATCCGCAATTAGAGCGTGCATCTAAAAACATCGATAACTTCAGGATCTTATGAAAATTTATGTTTCTTGTATGATCATGCGAACAGGCTTGAAACTGCGTCGGTGATGTGGTGTGATGCCAAATCGTTGCAAAGCTTGTTGGTGCATTTTCGTACCATATCCCTTGTTCTGATCCCAGCCAAAGTCAGGGTATTCTTTCGCTAATTGTGACATGATTTGATCGCGGGTGACTTTGGCTATAATTGAGGCGGCCGCGATCGAGACGGAGATGGTATCGCCCTTGACAAGACACTCTGTGGGGCAGCCAAAGTCTGGTGCTTGGTTGCCATCGATCAGAATGGCTGCAGGTTGCAATGGTAAATTGTCAACAGCCGTTTTCATGGCCCAAAAAGTGGCTTGCAGGATATTCATTTCATCAATGCGTGCAACATCGGCAACACCTATTCCTACCGATGCGCAAGCGGATATTTCATGAAATAAGGCTTCACGCTGCGCTGCGTTCAGTTTTTTGGAATCTTGCAGACCACCCGGTATCAACTGTGGTTCAAAAATCACGGCAGCGGCGACAACAGGTCCTGCCCATGGGCCCCGCCCAGCTTCATCAATCCCAGCGACAGGTCGCAGCCCACGATTTATCATCTGTCGTTCATGGTGATAATGTGGCCTTCGAGCTACGATTGTCTTTCTATTTAACTTCATAATGCTATGATGTCATTCATTGGATAGCAGAGGTGTTTTTAATCGGCCTTCCCATGCTTTCCGCATCCCTTTGAACTTACTCCATTAATTGAACGGTATGCGAGGCGGGGAGAAGGGCCTTGGTATGATTGGCAATTCCCTCTTGTTCACTCTTATTCACAAGTTTTCAAATAGATCGAGCTGTCTCGAAGGGAGTAAATCCTTACGAGGTTTTCGGCTGCGATGCGGTGGTTGAAAGAGATCGGTGCGTAAGCTTTGTTGGTTGGTGTTAAGGCCAAGTTTTCGGATCATTTTGTTTATCCGCTGTGCGATCAGCTTGGCAAAGGGCCCTGATCCACGCATTCGCGTTCCCCAATCCGAACGGTAGATTTTTCCTCCGTGCATATCTCGCAGCTGTGTCATGACGCGTTTCGCACGGTCTGGATAATAAAAATGTAACCATTCTTGAAATATCTCAGCAACTTCAAGTGGGAGCCTTAATAGAATATAACCAGCACCACTTGCGCCAGCCTCAGCGGCCGTCTTTAAGAGCTGTTCGATTTCATGGTCATTGAGAGCTGGAATGATCGGCGCCATCATGACGGTTGTCGGGACACCGGCATTTGATAGTTGGCGAAGAGCATCAAGACGCTTTGCCGGTGTGCTTGCCCGTGGTTCCATACTTCTGGCCAATCGCCGATCAAGGGTTGTAATGGACAAGGCAACCCGAACCAGTCCTTTTTGAGCCATGGATTCCAGAATGTCGAGGTCCCGTAAAATCCCTGACGATTTGGTGACAATCCCGACAGGATGATTGGTTTCATTGAAAATTTCCAGTATTTTTCGTGTTAAACCGAGCCGCCGTTCAACGGGCTGATAGGGATCAGTATTCGAGCCAAGAACGATCATTTGCGGACGATAGCCAGGGTGAGAGAGTTCGCGGCGAAGGAGAGCAGGGGCATTTTCCTTGATGATAATCTTGGATTCGAAATCAAGCCCCGCCGAAAACCCCAAATAACAATGAGAAGGTCTTGCAAAACAATAGACGCAGCCATGTTCACAACCGCGATAAACATTGATGGATCGGTCAAATTGGATATCAGGAGAACAGATCCTATTGATAATGCTGCGTGCTTGTTCCGGGATGATTTCTGTTGTGATTTTTTTGTAATTTACAGAACTCTGGTCGTCAGGATTCCATCCGTCGTCAAAATGACAACGTTGTTCGCGTTCAAAACGCCCGGTTTCATTGCTCAGGGCGCCACGCCCCAAAGGGGGATGCTTTTTAAAAGGATGAATTGGTTGCATGGTCATATCTCCAAAAGCCTGAGGCTATAAAAGCACATTGATTGGAACTTGACAAGAACAAAAATGGAATATAAGGGTGATGTTGTCAGGGATAGAAGAGGTGGAAAATTTCGCGACAGATGGGGACACGCAGGGTTATAGTGTTGAACTATGATTTCTGTTGTGATTCCAACTTTGAATTCTGAAGCCGAATTGCCGGCAACTTTAACGGCCCTGGTTCCCGCGGCGATAGAGGGAGTGGTGCGTGATGTCATAGTTGTTGATGGGGGGTCAAGTGACGGAACCGAAAAAATCGCTGAAATGGCGGGCGCTGATTTTTTGCGGGCAACAAAGGGGCGGGGCGCGCAATTGGCGGCAGGAGCACAAGCGGCTAAGGGTGATTGGCTTTTGTTCCTCCATGCTGATACGGTTTTGCAGGATGGCTGGTTTCAAGAGGCTGTGCGATTTATGGAGCGCGCCGGACAAAATGCCGGTTATCCTCAAGCGGGGGCGTTTCGCTTTCGGCTTGATGACGATGGGGTTATGCCGCGATTGTTAGAATTTATGGTGCATTTGCGCTGCCAGGTCTTTTGTGCGCCCTATGGAGACCAGGGGTTGTTGATATCACGGCATGCCTATTTGCAGGCTGGAGGATTTCGGGCGATGCCGATCATGGAAGATATCGATTTGGTGCGGCGTTTAGGGTGTCGGCGATTAAAGATGCTGAGAAGCGAAGCAAGGACCAGCGCGGTTCGCTATCAGCGGGAAGGATATTTGCGTCGCACCAGCCGCAATTTGTTTTGTTTGATGTTGTATTATCTGCGGGTTCCACCGCGTTATTTGGTTCGGATTTACGAATGAGATGAGGCGGTGGCTTGTGATCATGGCTAAAGCGCCTGTCATGGGGCAGGTGAAGACGAGGTTAGCCAAGGACATTGGGCTGGTGCAGGCGACATATTTCTATCGTCAGACGATGGTTCAGACCCTTTGTCGTTTAGAAAAGGATCCACGTTGGACGACAATCCTCAGTCTTACGCCTGATCATGAGGCAAAAACTGTGAGATGGTTTTCTGAGAAGGGAAGGAATGGTCTTTGGGTATGTGGACAAGGAAGGGGGGATCTTGGTCAACGGATGCGGCGCATCTTTGAAAGCTTGCCTCCAGGTCCGGTCGTCATCATCGGCGCGGATATTCCGGGGATTAAACCAGCGATGATCATGCAAGCCTTTCAGCGGCTTGGTGATCATGATGGGGTTGTGGGGCCGGCTGAGGATGGAGGATATTGGCTGATTGGTGCGGCGCGACGCAAACCGCTTCCTCGTCAGTTATTTAAAGGGGTTCGTTGGTCAACCCGTCATGCGCTTGATGACACGTTGTCAAGTTTTGTTGGCTGCAAAATAGCAAAGGTGGAACAGCTTTGCGATATTGATAGGGGGGCTGACTTTATGAAATTGCGGTCTCAGATTGGCCGCCGGTGACTTTTAACGCGCAAACCATGTGCAGGACGTTCCAGGATGGCGCGGCGGCGAAACCGATAAAGTTTTGCTGGCCGTCCACGGCTGGAGACACGAGTCGTGCCTGTGGGCTCGACAAGGCCTGTTTGATTAACGAGACGGCGGAAATTTTGCTTATGCAGATGGGTTCCGGAAATGGCTTCGACAGTCTTTTGCAGATCCAATAGGGTGAAATTGTCGGGCATCAGCTCAAAAATAATGGGACGATATTTGATTTGCCCGCGTAGACGGCCCATAGCGGTGGCAAGAATGCGGCGATGATCAAATTGCATTGGCCGACCAAGAGCGGGTAAGTGGTTCCAGAGATGGGCAGCGGGGCGCCCGTCACGGGCGGCTTCGGGGACCAATCCGGCTTCATACATGAGCTCATAGCGTTCCAGGCATTTTTCGTCATCAAAGGAACCACCGTCCTGACCGAAATAAAGACGTACACGTTCAGCACGGCTCAAAGCACGGTGAGGTTCGTCGGCAGCTGGTGTCATTGCCGCCCATTGATGGAGCCGCGGTTCAATCTCGTGGGGCAGGATTGCAGGACGTCCGCCACGCCAATCTTCCCAAGGGAAGTAATGATACCAGGACCGCCAGCGGGCATCATTATCGGGGGGTAATTCCCGTGCTTCGGTCAGCGCCAAATAGCCAATTGAGACGATATGCGGTCCGCTATCTCCAGGGCGAGCATGGCGTCCACGATCACCAAAGGTGTAGAGCTGGTCAACATAGCCAAGCTCCAAGCCGGTTTGGGTGTGAACCCAAGCGCGCAGACCAATTTCCAAGGTTCTGTGCTCACGGGGGGAAAAGGGGCCAAAGGGGAGCATGTCCCAAGATGTTGGGGCAGCGTATTGATCAAAAGATGAGGAGGAGGGGGATTGCCAAGGTGGTTGAATGACGAGAATCTGCGGTTGCTGTTGTTGCATGCCAACGATGGCCGCACTCAGTCCCAGTGAAACGGCAGAAGTTGCATTCAGGTCCGCCTGTTCTGATGCATTCTGCTCCGGCTCATGCTTTGGAAGTTGAGATTTTGGCGAACGGTTCACGTGGTTACCCCGTTTGCGGAGAGTTTGGCTGGGAGCGCAAAGATTCGCTCTTCTGCGGTGCAAATGCTGCG
>WGBT01000020.1 GCA_015494185.1 Hyphomicrobiales bacterium
CAGATAATCACTCAAACCGCAGCGGATTTTGTGGTATTCTTGCTGCAAAGGCAAGTTTCAAGAAGGGACTTTTCATAGCGCTGCCCAAAAATATTGCCAAAGCCTGCCGCAGATGACGGCCGCACCTTTCCCGATGAGAACACTTTGAGAACACCTGATGAGAACGGCTGTGCCTGCGCCGGCGAGCTGGAGCGGGGCAATGTCGATTTAAAGTCGATAACGCCGATTAGGTTGAGTTGGGTTAGAGCCATGGACGCGGCCAGCGTCCACCATATGATCCAACCTCCCCCTATTGATTTGCCGCCCCGGTCCAATGCCCATCTGGAGCGGGGCCAGCCCTTACAAAACGGGGTGGAAATGCCGCCGGTTCGCTGATAAGACAACCACAAACCCTAATCATTTGAATCGAAAGAGCGGGAATCAGGATGTCACAGGATGCATCAGACAACGGCCGGAACTGGCGTGAAACGCTGTTTCTGCCCCGGACCAATTTTCCCATGAAAGCCGGACTGCCCACCCGTGAGCCGAAAATTCTGGACCATTGGGCAAAGATTGATCTTTATGCCCGGCTGCGCGAGACGGCCCAAGACCGCGAAAGCTATATTCTTCATGATGGGCCGCCTTATGCCAATGGACATATCCATATCGGCCATGCGCTGAACAAAATCTTGAAAGATATCGTCACCCGCTCACAGCAAATGATGGGCAAAAACGCCATCTACGTGCCCGGCTGGGACTGTCACGGGCTGCCGATCGAATGGAAGATCGAGGAAAAATACCGCAAGAAAAAACGCAACAAAGACGAGGTTCCCGTCCTTGAATTCCGCGGCGAATGCCGGGCTTTTGCCGAACAGTGGATCGATGTTCAGCGCGAGGAATTCAAGCGGCTGGGCGTTGTGGGGGACTGGGACGAACCCTACACCACCATGAGCTTTGCCGCGGAAGCCCGGATTGCAGCGGAATGCATGAAATTTGCCATGAACGGCACCCTTTATCAGGGTTCCAAACCGGTGATGTGGTCGGTTGTCGAACGCACCGCACTGGCGGAAGCGGAAGTAGAATATGAGGAGCACGAAAGCCCAACCATTTTCGTGCGCTTCCCGGTGGATCCGGAAACGGTACAGAACAACACCGCGCTGCGGGAATTGCTGGGGGCGGATATCGTCATCTGGACGACCACGCCGTGGACGATCCCCGGCAACCGCGGCATCGCCTATTCGCCCAACATTAGTTATAGCGTCTATCAAGTCACCCAAGCCCCAGAAGACAATTGGCTTGGCGAAGGGGAACGCATTGTCTTGGCAGATGCCTTGGCCGACAAGGTGATGGCAGCGGCCAAGGTCACCGATTTTGAACGGACCGCATCCGTTGACCTGTCGCAAGCCGGTGAGTTGAATTGCGATCATCCGCTGCGCGAGCTTGGTTTTGATTTCAAAGTGCCGGTGCTGCCTGCGGATTTCGTCACCGCGGACACCGGCACCGGCTTTGTCCACATCGCCCCGGGCCATGGCGCCGATGACTATGGTCTTTATGTCGAACACAAGGCGCGCTTTGCCGCCTGTGGGACCCCGGAAGTGCCGCACACGGTCCGCGAGGACGGCTATTATTTCGAACATGTCCCTTATTTTGGCGGAGCAGAGCCCAAACGCGTGATCGATGACAAGGGCCGTTTTGGCGATGCCAATGCCGCGGTTATCGAGGCGCTGATCAAATCCGGTTCGCTGATCGCCCGCGGCAAGCTGCGCCACCAATACCCCCATTCCTGGCGTTCCAAAAAGCCGGTGATCTTCCGCAATACGCCGCAATGGTTCATCGCTATCGACAAACCGGTCAGGGGGGATGGTTTTCATGGCACCATCCGCGAGCTGGCCCTTGGGGCCATCGAACAAACCAGGTTTGTGCCAGCCGCAGGCGAAAATCGTATCACCGGCATGATCGAGGCGCGCCCCGACTGGGTGGTTTCGCGGCAGCGGGCCTGGGGGGTGCCGATCACCGTCTTTGTCGAAAAAGCCACCGGCGACTATATCCCACGCCAGGACTTTCCCGGCGCTGAAGAATTGATCCGGCGCATTGAGACCGCCTTTCGCGAAGAAGGCGCGGATGCCTGGTTCAAGGAAGGGGCCAAGGCGCGTTTCCTCGATGGGCTGGTCGAGGATCCCGACGCTTATGAACAAGTCACGGATATCCTCGATGTCTGGTTTGATAGCGGAACCACCCATGCCTTCGTGCTCGAAGACCGTGATGATCTGCGCACGCCGGCAGACCTTTATCTTGAGGGCTCGGACCAGCATCGCGGCTGGTTCCAAAGCTCGCTGTTGGAAAGTTGCGGCACCCGGGGGCGGGCCCCCTATAAGGCGGTTCTCACCCATGGCTTCACCGTTGATGAAAAGGGCCGCAAGATGTCGAAATCGCTGGGCAATGTGATTGCGCCGGAAAAGCTCGTCAAGCAAAATGGCGCGGAGATCTTGCGGCTCTGGGTGGCCAGTTCGGACTATTCGGAAGATTTGCGCATTGGGCCTGAGATCATCAAGACCAATGTCGACGCCTACCGCAAGCTGCGCAATACGCTGCGCTTCATGCTTGGCAATCTGGCCCATTATGAGCCCGGGTTGCGCGTTGACCATCAGGAGATGCCGGAGCTTGAGCGCTATATTTTGCATCGTCTGCACGAACTCGATGGGCTGGTGCGCCGCGAATATCAACATTTCGATTTCAAGCGGGTGTTTGCGGCGCTGTTCAATTTCTGCGTTGTCGATCTGTCGAATTTTTATTTCGATATCCGCAAGGACACCCTTTATTGTGAACCGTTCTCGTCGATTTCCCGCCGGGCCAGCCTGACGGTGTTGGACGAGTTGTTCAACACGCTGACCGCCTGGCTCGCCCCGATCATGGCCTTTACCATGGAAGAAGCTTGGCTGGCGCGTCATCCGGGCACTGCGGATTCGGTGCATCTGCGCCAGTTTCCGGCACTTCCCGAACATTGGCACGATGCGGATTTGGCGGCCAAATGGGAGCAACTGCGCGCGGTCCGCCGCGTCGTCACGGGGGCTTTGGAGGTTGAGCGCCGGGCCAAGAATATCGGCTCCAGTCTGGAAGCCGCCCCTGAGGTTTATCTGTCGGATCCGGCCTTGCTCGAAGCCTTTGCGAATGTTTCAGCCGCGGAACTGTTCATCACCAGCGATGCCAGCCTGATCGCCGATAAGGGCCCGCAAGACGCCTTCCGTCTGGCCGATGTTGCCGGTGTGGCGGTTGTCGTCAAACGCGCAGAAGGTAAAAAATGCGCGCGCTCATGGCGGATCACCAAAGATGTCG
>WGBT01000021.1 GCA_015494185.1 Hyphomicrobiales bacterium
CATTGCGAACCCGTTCGGCAAATTCCGCAAAGGGAAGCACTCTCAACTTGGCCAATAAATCGGTATATTCATCAAGGGGATGGCCTGAGAGATAAAACCCTACAGCATTGAATTCATGATTGAGTTGCTCCGCCAACCGCCAGGGACGCACCGGACGCAACTCAACCGGCGGGGGACCTGAAGCCACACTGCCAAACAGATCGCTTTGCCCAATGGCGCGGTCAAGGCTGGTTCGGTTGGCGGCGGCCAGAAGCCGGTCGACATTTTCATAGGCGGTGGCCCGGTCAACTTGCAGATCATCGAAAGCCCCCGCCGCGGCCAGCGTTTCCAAGGCTCGTTTATTGACGGAACGGGGATCGAGCCGCTGGGCGAAATCCGCAAGACTTTTGTAAGGCCCATCCGCCTCCCGGGCGGCAACGATGCTTTCAACGGCCTGGGTGCCAATATTTTTCAGCGCCGCCAGTGAATAACGAATGGCTCCCTGTTCGGGGACGAATTCGCTCCGGCTTTTGTTGATGCAGGGCGGCAGGATCGCAATGCCCATGCTTTTCGCCTCACGCACCATGACATTGACCTTGTCCGTATTCCCCTGATCGAGGGTCATCAAGGCGGCCATGAATTCCACCGGATAGTTGGCCTTCAGATAGGCGGTTCGATAGGCCAAAAGGGCGTAGGCGGCGGCATGGGATTTATTGAACCCATAGCCGGCGAATTTGTCCACCAGCTCGAAAATATATTTCGCCTTGGCCTCATCAACGCCGTTTTTGACCGCGCCTGAGACAAACCGGTCGCGCTGCCGGTCCATCTCCGCCTTGATCTTCTTGCCCATGGCGCGGCGCAACAGGTCGGCTTCCCCCAGCGTATAGTCGGCCATCACCTGGGCGATTTGCATCACCTGTTCCTGATAGATGATGACGCCGTAAGTCTCTTCGAGGATCGGCTTGAGCATATCATGGAGATAGTCAGGCTCCTCGCGGCCGAATTTGCGGTTGATATAGGTTGGAATATTGTCCATCGGGCCGGGCCGGTAAAGCGAGACCATGGCGATGATGTCTTCGAAACGGTCAGGCTTGAGCCGGCGCAGGCTCTCCCGCATGCCGGTGCTTTCCAACTGGAACACCCCAACCGTGTTGCCCTTGGCCAACAGTTCAAAAGCCTTTTTGTCATTGAGCTGATCACGGCTGAAATCCAGGCTCTTGCCGGTGGTCTGCTCGATGAGCTGAAGCGCTTTTTGGATGACGGTCAGGGTCTTAAGCCCCAGGAAATCGAATTTCACAAGCCCTGCAGGTTCCACCCATTTCATGTTGAACTGGGTGGCGGGCAGGGGGGAACGCGGGTCTTGATAGAGCGGCACCAGCTCATCGAGCGGCCGGTCACCAATCACCACCCCGGCGGCATGGGTGGAGGCATGACGGTAAAGCCCTTCGAGCTTTTGCGCAATCTCCATCAACCGGGCGACCACCGCCTCCGCCTTGGCTTCTTCCTGTAATTTCGGCTCGTCGCGAATGGCCTGTTCGAGGGTTACCGGATTGGCCGGGTTGTTGGGCACCAGCTTACACAAACGGTCGACCTGGCCATAAGGCATTTGCAGCACCCGGCCGACATCGCGCAACACCGCACGGGCTTGCAGCTTTCCAAAAGTGATGATCTGGGCCACCCGGTCGCGGCCATATTTCTGCTGCACATAGCGGATCACCTCATCACGGCGGTCCTGGCAGAAATCGATATCGAAATCGGGCATCGAAACCCGTTCCGGGTTCAAGAACCGCTCAAACAGCAAGCCAAACCGGATTGGATCGAGATCGGTAATGGTCAGCGCCCAGGCGACAATCGAGCCCGCCCCCGAGCCCCGGCCCGGGCCCACGGGAATGCCCTGGCTCTTGGCCCATTTGATGAAATCGGCAACGATCAGAAAATAGCCGGGAAATTTCATCGAAATAATGATGTCGAGCTCGAATTTGAGCCGTTCGAAATAGGTCTTTTCATCATGGCCTTCGGCCGTGCCTTCAGCCGCAAGGCGGGCTTTGAGCCCGGCTTGCGGCTGAAG
>WGBT01000022.1 GCA_015494185.1 Hyphomicrobiales bacterium
CTTTTGGATTAAGCCGCAATCATAGCTCAACATTTGCCCCGGGAAGCATTCCAGCTTCCCGGCAAATTGGTTCGAAGAGCCTCCTAATTTATTGGGGAGACTGGGGTCAGGAATGTTTCTGATGTTTCCCGTGGACGGCCTCACCTGTCGCTGTCGTTTCTGCTGTTGAGGCAACCAAACGAAGCGGCTTTTTGGCCGGAGCCGGGGTGTTGCGGCTTGGGCGCGGTTGGTAAGCAATTGCAGCGTGGAATTCGCAATAGGGTTTGTTTTCCAGCCGGTTGCGCCCACAAAAATGAAAGTCGTCCGATTCTGGA
Organism: Hyphomicrobiales bacterium; assembly: GCA_015494185.1. Lineage (GTDB taxonomy): Bacteria > Pseudomonadota > Alphaproteobacteria > Rhizobiales > S144-35 > S144-35. The sequence continues at coordinate 315 of WGBT01000022.1, forward strand.
TCCCCAATCGGCCATCGACAGGAACAAGCGGTTAAGGTTTCGATCGATTTGCGTTCTGCTTTGGGAATGACGAGTTCTTCGATGACACGCAGTTGTACCGGCGCCTTTTTCGAACTTATTGGGGGATGTTGTCCATCCAACACTTTTTGGGTGTTTTTCTCCCGTGAAGCAAATTTTTGCCGCGCGCTTTTGCTGTTTCCTGGCATGCGCCGGGCTTTGCGTGGGAGAGTGATTTGACTGCGTGATGATGGTGCACGCCGCGCTAAACCAAGCCGATGGACTTTGCCAATGACGGCATTTCGTGACACTTCCCCCAGTTGATTGGCAATTTGACTGGCGCTAAGTCCTTCAGCCCATAATTTTTTAAGTATTTCGACCCGCTCTTCGGTCCAGGCCATGATAAGCCTCCTTCGATTGCGACCAAGTTCTTTCTTTGGGCAATCGCTCGTGGGCGTTTCCATACCCGCAGGGCTTTATCGCTATAAAGCAATGAAAGTATTCATTGCTGGCTGATGCCGCACTCTGCAAAGGTAAAAATATTTATTGTTGAAGGGAAACGTCCCGACGCGAACCCGGTTACGTAGCACTGCATAAAACAAGCAGCGGGAACCAACTGGAAACGAGACTGGATACAAGAACTCGCCGTTTAGCGGGCCATGGTGTTAAAGTATATAGCCATCGCCAAACGATACACGACGACAAGATACTAATTCAGGAACTGGACTATAAACCGAAACGCTTTAGAAGTTTTGTTACTTAGGCTGTTAATTCACAACATGAAATTGATACATCATACCATGATACATAGCTCCGCCCCTAGAATAATGGGGCAAAAAGTTACAGGAAGCGCAAAAGCAGATTGCTTCCCTCAAGCGAATCTAAATAATCTTTTAAAGGTCACTTTCATTTACGTGATTTTATTGTTTTTTCCAAAGTGTTCTTTCAAGCAAAGTGTTCTTTCAAGGTAAAAGTCTTAACAAAGCCACTGAGCACGGCAGCCCCGTTCTGCTTACAATAAAGCGACCAGCGAAACCGCGTTTGTCTTCACGCGGAATCGCTGCTCGACCTTTGCTGTTTTGCCATTGCGGAAAGGAAAACTTCACCCCCATCCCCACAATGGCCATTTTCGCAAGAAGTTTAAGCCAGCTTCCCTCAGGATGACGATAACCTCATTTACTAATCCCCAGATAAATCTGCTATTTTCGTCCCCTGTCACAGGCGAATGGATGCTTTCCCCATTTCCCCAAGCATCAAGCACGCCTGAGTTCAATAGCAGAACCTGGTTATCTCAAGAGTGGTCCCCCAATCACACTCTCGATAGCAAGCGAGGTACAACGTCTTCATCCTATAGCTGTCTTCAACCTCTTGCAGCCAGCGATCTCCCCCCAATCATGACCGATTATCGTGCTCTATTGGCGATCACTGACTGAACGCCTTTATAGTGGCACGCTATGAGGCCGTTGCCTAGAGCCCTAAAAATTATTTCGCAACAGCTGTTGCAATTATGACACGTTTGGTTCTTGTATAGAGATATTCCTTGATTGGGGAGGCGTTCGTTTTAGGGGGGAGGCCACAGGCAGGCACGTATATTGGCAGCCAATTTGCGTAAGATTTCAAACGGCAGATCAGGGCCGGCTGGTTGCGTTGCTCCAAGCGGGTCGAGTACGGCAATGCGAATTGGGCTTCCGGCGATGATGTTGCGGGCCAATCGATCGGAAAATTGCGGCTCAACAAACATGCAGACAACTTTCGAGCGGCGCAACGCCTTCTTGAAAGCATTGATCCGGCGGAGGCTGCCGGGCGCGCCGGGCACGCGCAGTAAGGCACTGACATTGCGCAAGCCGTAATGGTGTTCAAAATACTGATAAGCATCATGCAACACGGCAAATGGGACTTGGCGGACAGGTTTCAATTGGGCTGCAATCTGTTGGTCGAGTATTTGCATTCGGCGCTTGAAATGGGCAAGATTGGCCGTCAAGCGATCTTTTTGCGACGGATAAAGTTTTATCAACCGGGGGGTCAAGGCCTCAGCTATATAGATCACATTATCCGGATCCAGCCAGATATGGCTATCCCAGCTCCTTGAGGCATCGTCAGTGGCATGGTGATCATGGTGGTTGCCGTGCTCGTGCATACCAGGGATGGCGTCACGTCGGCGCAGGCGCTGTAATCCAGGCAGATCAAGCACGGCGATGGTTTGTTTGGCGTGGCGCAAGGTGCCAATGGCTTTTGCCAAAGCCGGTTCTCCTGAAGCCCCAAGCCAGACGACAAGTGTTGCCCGTGCCAAAAGCCGTGCCTTGGAAGGGGTCAAACGAAAGCCGTGATGGGAAGCGGTGCCCGTAACGATCAGCCCAGGCTTGGCAATATCGTGCAACAGTGCGGCAACAATCCCATGAAGTGGTTTGATGCTGGCAACAACCTTTGGTGTTTCCGCCCGTGTGGTTCCTGGCTGCAGTGTCAAAGCCAGTGTCATGACGATGATCAGGATGAAGACGAGGCGGAAAATAGGAACCATCATCATGTCACCTTGGCCTTGAGGCTGTCTTCAAAAAGAGTGCGAATTTCCTGGGTTGTTTCACTCCAACGCGCCATTTTCGAGGCCACCAGCATCGCCTCGCTTTTCAAGATGATGCCATCGTCCAAAACTTTGAGATGATTGGCGGTCAAGGTGGTGCCGGTCGAAGTGATATCGACGATGAATTCTGCAGTTCCCGCAGCAGGCGCGCCTTCGGTTGCGCCCACACTGCCAACGATCACATAGCCAGAGACAACAGGGCCCATTTCGGCCTGCCATTGCGGGTGGGGTTGCCCCGGTGGTTTCACCAGCCGGTGCCCGGCGAAGAAACGCCGTGTCAGGGTCGTGTATTTGGTCGCAACCCGCATTCGGTGACCATGTTTTTCATAAAAAGCTTGGCCGACATCTTCCAAATCCGACATTGCGTTGACATCCAGCCAACATTTGGGCACGGCAATCACGACATCAGCATGACCGAAACCAAGCCGGGCGATAAAATCGACATGTTTGCCGGTATTGACGATGGTTTCCCGCACAAGATCTTCGCCGGTAATTCCCAGATGCACCAGGCCGGCGCGCAATTGATAAGCGATTTCAGAGGCCGATAGAAACCGAACCTCGACATTGGGCAGACCAATAATCTCCCCCAAATAACCACGTTCGTGACCCACACGAACCACCGCATGGCCGGCATCCGCAAACAGATCCATGGTTTTTGCCATCAGCCGCCCTTTTGAGGGAATGGCCAGGATGAGTTTGTCCGCAGTCTCAGTCAAACTATTCGTCCTCCACGCCATAAATCGCTTGCAACAGCCGTTCGGCTTGGATGGTGCACCCTACTGCCGGCACATGCTGTGTCCCGCCAAGTGTCTCGATGAGCTTGTCGTAGCGTCCGCCCCCAGCAATGGGCGGGGGGGTGTGTCCTGTGGCCGCCGGTTCGATCTGAAACATAAATCCCGAATAATATTCGAGTTGGCGGCCGAAATTGCCGGCGAATTCCGAGCAGCGCAAGTCGATCCCGGCTTTGGCAAACAGATTGATACGCCGTGAACAGGCTTTCAAGGCCGGTCCCAGTTTCAACCCTGCGCTGTCTTTGAGATCGTTGATCCGTGCCAGTGCCGCCCGCGGTGGGCCAGAAATCTGCAAATAGGCATTGATGATGGCCACCACTTCCGAAGAGAGACCGGATTCCCGTTGATCGGCGGCCTGTTCCAACAAGCGCTGGGTGATCTCGTCCAAAGTCCGCACCCCTATCATTGGAATTTTTTTCTTGTCCAGAAAGGCGCCAACGGTTTCCTTGGCCTGTTTGGGAGCATTGAGATCAAGACAGGGGACTTGTTTGCCGCAAGGCTCCCGTGGTTCTTTGCCTGATGGGTCGGCCAGTTCAGCAAGCAGTGTTTGAAAACTTCGGGGCCGCCAAAAGCTGTTTTTCAGACGCACCCGCCAACGTTTTGGCATTTCCAGCGCATCGAGCAGGGCATAAAACAATTCGATATCGCCCATGCGCAGCCGAAATTCATTGAGACCGGCAGCCTGTAGCGCCTCGATGGTGACCTTGACAATTTCGGTTTCGGCTTTTTCGCGGTCATCAATGCCAAAGGATTCGATCCCAGCCTGCCAGATTTCGCTGGGTTTCTCCGGGCCGGCATCTGCACTTTGATAGCGAAAGGCCGGGCCATAGTAGCAATAACGCGCAGTCGCATAGTCAGTTTGATGCTCGGCCAAATAATGTAAGCTGGTTGGAACCGTGATATCGGGACGCAAGCATAATTCTTGGCCCTCCGGATCGGAAAACACATAGGTCCGGATGCGCAAGTCTTCGCCAACAGAGTTCAAAAACGCATCGGCTGGCTGGATGATGGGCGGATCAATGGCCAAAAAGCCGTTCTTCCTGAACGTTGCCATCAATGACCGCGCCTGGCTTTCAAGCCGTTCCAGTCTTAGCATAAGGATGACCAAACATAATAGGGGTGCAAAGGGTTCGTGTTTGTCCGGTGTTGGTCCAACAGGACCCGGCCACCTGCCAAAAGGCCGATCAAGGCCCTTTCAAGGAAGGCTGGAGGTCAGCCGAATTTCCAGTTGCGGCGTGGGCGTTTGCGGTTGCGTGAGCGTGAGGAGGCCGCAACTTCCTCGGCGACATCGGCCCGGGCGGTGTCTGGCAGGTTGAGACAGTCCGTCAGATAGGCGGAAACCCCACCCTTGAAATGGCGGATATTGCCGCAGACGTCACAAAGAATGTAATCCCTCTCGTCGATACAGCGTTTATACCATCGATGGGGCAGGGCGGTTTCCGCATTGATCTCTTCTTCGCTTTCACAAACAAGTTCCGCTTTGCACGCTTCACAGAGAAACTTCATGATTGAACCTCTCGATCAACCGTCATCATATATCCCGGATATGTCCGGCCCGCCGGCCTTGTTGGCCTTGTTGAACATGGCGGCTTTGTTGAACATGGGCAAAACCCAATGCTGCCACTGCCAACAAAATCAACAGCAACACAATACCATCTCCATAGCGTGCATAAAGGGTTGGCGGCAAGGCTTTTGGCAGTTCCGCGTCGATAACGCCCTTCTTGCCCAGCCCCAATTGGTGACGGATCCGCCCATAAGGGTCAATGACCGCGGAAATCCCGGTATTGGCGGCGCGGATCACGGGAAGCCCTTCTTCCACTGCGCGCACCCGGGCTTGATGCAGATGCTGATAGGGACCGGTGCCTTGCCCGAACCAGGCGTCATTGGTGACATTGAGCAACCATGACGGCCGTGGACCTTTGGGGATGATATCACCGGGGAAAATGATTTCATAGCAGATCAGCGGCGCAAAGGAAGGGGTCTGGCCTGCCGTTAGAATGCGACGGTTGCGCCCAGCCTCAAACCCGCCACGCAACCGCGTCAACTGGCGCAGCCCCATCGCTTCGAGCAGCTCTTGAAAGGGCAGATATTCACCAAACGGCACCAGATGAGTCTTGTCATAACGCTGTTTCAGCCGCGCTTCGGAATCAAAGACCAGAACACTATTGAAGATCAGCGGGCGGCGATGGCGGGGCATGTTGAACGGCAGATTGGGATTTTTCTTCACAGGTGGCAGTGACATTTGGGCTTCGGCGCGATTGCCGCCGGTGATCAGCTGGGTTTTTTCGGGCAGCATGGCGCGAATGTCACGCAAGGCATAAGGGGCGCGCAGCAGGAAAAAGGGTAACGCGGCCTCGGGCCAGATCAGCAGCGATACATCATCATGAAGTCCGTTTGGCCGTTTGGCGGTCTTGGCAGCGCTGAGAGCCAAATAATCTTCAAAAATCCGTTTCCGGTTTTCCGGTTTCCATTTTTCCTCTTGGGGAATGGCAGGTTGTACGATCCGCAGTTTCACCGGTTGTTGCGCGGCCTGAGAACGGTGAGAACTGGTAGAATAACGTGCCTGCCCCACCGCAAACATGCTGATTAGAAAGGCCAGCGCGGCATAGGGAAACGGTGTCGTTGTCAGCTTTGCGAAACGGCCTTCAAATAGCCCGATATCGGTAAAGCTGGCAAAGATCAAAACCGCCAGAAAAGTCAGGCCATAAGCGCCAAATACCGAGGCCAGTTGCAACAGGCCATCTTGAGCGGTCAGGGTATAGCCCAACAAATTCCAGGGAAAGCCGGTGAAGAGATGCCCGCGCAGCCATTCGGCGACGGTAAATGACAGAGCAAAAACGACGATCCGGCGCCAATCCGCTGGCCAGTATAAGGCTGCAAGCGCGCCTGCTGCCGCATGAAACAGGGCCAGTCCAGCGGGCATCAACATGACCGCAAATGGCATCAGCCAGACGAAATTTCCCTCGACGATGAACGCCTGGCCAATCCAGTAGAGCCCAAACAGGAAATAGCCAAAACCCCACCACCAGGTGGTGGCGGCAAAATGCCGGGCGGCCTGTTTTATGGTGCGGGCTTGACGGGCCGCCCCATCGAGCAGCAACAGCAATACCGGCAGGGTGACAAACATCACCACCCAGGCAGAAAATGGCGGCAGCGCAATCACCGACAGGGCGCCCATGGCAAAAGCCGTCAGCCAGCGCCGCCAGCCCGTAAGCGCCCGCAATTTCTCAGCCACGTTCAAGCGCATAAATTTCGGTCCCTAACTCATCGCAAATGTGCTCAGTTTAGGATGAAAAATTAAAAATTTGGTTCCCGCGGAAGTGGTGAAGAATTAGGAGGTGATCGGTCAAAGCTCGATTTCACTATTGTTGAGCAGAAATTCCAAAAAGAACTGGCCGGCACGGGACAGCTGTCTGTCGCGGCGATGCACGACATACCACTTCCGGCGCAGGGGAAAGCCTTTGACATCCAGTGTGGTTAGAGTATTGGTTTCAAGCTCTAGTTTGAGGCTGTGGCGGGAAATGGCAGCGATTCCCAGCCCGGCAATCACCCCTTGTTTGACGGCGTCGCCGCTGCCCAGTTCCATATAGGGTTTGATCGACAATTGCTTCTTGGCCATCAGTTGATCGATGGCGATACGGGTGCCCGAGCCGCGCTCACGCACCAAAAAACGCTCTTTTACCAACCGTTCGAGGGGGATATTTTTTTCCGAGGCGAGCGGATGTGAGGGGCGTGCGACGATTTCGATGATGTTGTCACGAAAGGGTTTGGCGTCGACATTCAAGCCTTCGGGGATTTGCCCCATCACATAGATTTCGTGTTCTTGCTCGGCAAGGGCGTTGATGATGCCGCTGCGATTGGTCACCCGCAGCCGGGGCTGAACATTAGGATAACGCTCGATAAACTGGCCAAGGTAATGGGGCATGAAATAGCGTGCCGAGGTGACAACCGCAACATCAAGAGCCCCCGATACCGTCTGATTGAGCGCATCGATGTCATCGCGCAGCTGATCGAGCCGGCTGAGAATATCGTTTGCCGCTTCCAACATTTTGGCACCAACTTCGGTGGGAACAATGCAGCGGTCTTTTTTCTCCATCAGCTTGTGGCCGACGGCCTCTTCCAGATGTTTGATCTGTAAATAGGCCGAGGCTTGCGCGATATTGGCTTCTTGGGCGGCATGGGTGTAATTGCCCAGCCGAGCCACGGCTTGTAACATTCGCAGCCGCCGAATGGTGACATTGGCCATAGGATTGCGCGCCCGATTCTGGGGCGGCTCCGTCCGGCTTTGACCTTTACGTGATCGTGATTTGTTTTTAACGCTCACCTTGTCCGAGATCCTGAAGTTTCAACGCCTTAGCTCAAGAGGATTAAGCACCATCACATCAAAAGTCTTTCTTTGTCAAAAACAATAAAATGCAGCCCTTGATCTGACGGACAACAAGTTACTTGCCTCACTCTTTCTGGCCTGAACCGGTCCTCGTATCCTATTCAATTTACCTAGCAGACTGTCGGACTTAACCGAATTGACGCGGATGCGGCTCATTTCGCGCCTGAGAACGCAATAAAAATCTAAAATGGATACACTTCGCCGATTTTTATCACACGCACTCAGTCCCAAAATGATCTCACACCGCGTTCAACCCGGAAAGCCCGACAGTCTGCTAGAAACACCAAAGGGACACAGAAAGCATGAACGGTCAATGATAGATAAAGACCTCCGGTATTATTGTGATATAAGGAACGCATTTTCGATGTGTTGCGGGTGCTGGCCGGGAGCGATCAGGATGATATCGAAACGGTAATCAGGTTCCTGTTCGGTAAATGGCTGCTGTGACCGCCAGAATTCTGCTGCGGCGATGATACGACGCTGTTGATGGGGGGTGATGGCCCAGGCGGCGCTGGCTAGATTGCTGCGGCCTTTGACCTCGACAAATATGATGGTGTTGCCGCGTTTGGCAATCAGATCAATTTCACCATAAGGGGTTTTGAACCGTTCACTCAAAATACGATAACCCTTCAGCCGTAACAGTGCCGCCGCAATCTGCTCGGCTTCCAGGCCAAAGATATAGGCGCGGCGATTCTTGGAGGCATGACGTTTCTTGGGGGCCGGCATATCAAGGGCCCAGGTTATGGCCGATTGGGTCATGGTCATATCTCTTTCAATTCATGGTCAGTTCGTGATCAGTTCATTTTAGACCATTTTGCGGCCCAAGTCACGGCCTGGCGGCCGGTTGCTTGGCTCAGCGATGTCAGCCCATTGTGTTGCATCATGGTGATGAGGCCACGCTTGATTTCATCGATAAGGCCCGGTCCCTCATAAATGAGGCCGGTATAAAGCTGTAACAAGGTCGCACCCGCCTCGATCTTAGCAATGGCGGCCTTGGCGGAATCGATCCCGCCCACACCAATGAGCGGTATCTGTCCTTCGGTCAGCCGATAGATTTCGCCAAGCATGGCGGTTGAACGCAAAAAGAGCGGCCGTCCAGACAAGCCGCCGGTTTGCCGAGCATTGTGATCTTCGCTCAACCCGTCACGGGATAAGGTGGTATTGCTGACGATGATCCCATCGACATGATGCTGTCGCAGGGTTGCGATGATCTCGGGCAAATCATTTGCAGGGATATCGGGGGCGAGTTTGATCAGGATTGGCACGGTTCTTTGATCCGGCTGTTGCTGGGCAAGTGTGGCGCGGGTTGTCATCAATTGTGCCAATAGGTTCTCAAGGGCTTGAGGGCTTTGTAAATCGCGCAGACCAGGGGTGTTGGGTGACGAAATATTGATGGTGAAATAATCTGCGACTTGATAAAAGGCGGTAAGTCCTGCCACATAGTCAGCAGTCTTGTCCTTGGTTTGTTTGTTGGCGCCGATATTGACACCTATAATGCCGTTAATGCCGTGATGGGGCCGCGCCAAAAGCCGCGCCAAGACGGCTTTGTGACCTTCGTTGTTGAAGCCTAGCCGATTGATGATCGCCCGGTCCTCGATCAGCCGAAACACCCGGGGAGTGGGGTTGCCGGCCTGTGGTTTGGGGGTTACGGTGCCAATTTCGCAAAAGCCAAACCCCATTTGCAGCAGGACATCAGGCACTTCGGCGTTTTTGTCAAAGCCAGCTGCCATGCCCAATGGGTTGGGAAAGTTCAAACCCCACAGGGTTTGGTTGAGACGTTCATCGTCAGTGCCCTGTTGTCGGGGAAAAAAACCTTGTTTGAGGATTTCGATGGTCAACCGATGGGCTTTTTCAGGCGCGAGAGCAAACAAGGCTGGGCGTGCCAATGTCATGAGGTTTTTCAGCATGGGCCCGCTGCCCCTGCAAGTTTGTGCCTGCGCTTGAGGGCGCCCTTGGTGGAAGGCAGAATGGTGGCAGGGTACTGTGTCATTTGATTTTCTCGTTTTGGTAGACGCCCCAAAGCCGGTCCTGGCGAACCCAGCCCTTATAATCGGCCACTGTCACATGGCACCACGTTCCATCACAGCTCAAGATATTGGCCAGAACGCCGCTTTCCAGTTTGGCGATGACCCGTTTCGAGGGGGAGGGGCCTGCATGCAGTGTCACAATGACCGGGTTTTTCTCCCAGGGCATGATCAGAGCCGTGCGCCGGGCGCTCAGCAGCCGTTTATAAACCCAACCCTCGGTGCCGTCACTTGCGCGGACTTGACGCCAATTGTCATATTCGTTGAGGATTTCCACCGGCAGGCCAGCCTTTTTGAAAACCCATTTGATGGCGTGATCTCTGCCTGGTCCTTGCCGGACATTGACCCTGTCGGCCTTAAGACTGGCAAAACGCGGAAGCTCAAGCCCGCTTGGCCCAATCCGCACCCCGGCTTTGTTGCTTGTTTCAGCCCCGGCCGGTCCAAACAGTAGAACCGTTACAAACAGCCCTATGAACACCATGCAGGTGCGTCCCATGCAGTGCGCCAGTTCCTGCCAAAACCGATTTGTCATGAGCCAATGACCCAAATCCTAGACCCAAATCCTAATTGAATGGCGGCTTTTCTGCCACCATAGCAGACCGATACTGTGCTTTAGGTTTATATTGATATTGAAAATGACAAGCCACTATAAACGGATACGCATCTATCAGGTTAGCGATTTTTTGTCGCTGGCCAAGGGGAGCGCTGGCTAAGGGGAGCTATTGTAAGGTGTGAATGGCACATGAAAATGAAACAGACAACGGTCATTGCCGCCCCTGAAATTCGGTTTGACAATAGTTTTGCGGCCCTGCCGGCACGGTTTTACGCCAAAGTCGAGCCGCAACCGGTCAAGGCGCCGGAAATATTGGCGGTGAATGTCCCGCTTGGCGAACAGCTTGGGCTTGCGCCGGACTGGCTTGCCGGGCCGGAAGCCATGGCGGTTTTTGCCGGCAATCGCGTGCCGGAGGGGGCGCAGCCTCTGGCGATGGCCTATGCTGGGCATCAGTTTGGCCATTTCGTGCCGCAATTGGGGGATGGCCGGGCGGTTTTGCTGGGCGAAGTGATCGGCACTGACGGTGTGCGCTGGGATATGCATTTGAAGGGGGCAGGGCGCACGCCCTTTTCCCGCGGCGGGGATGGCCGGGCGCCGCTGGGGCCGGTGCTGCGGGAATATCTGGTCAGCGAGGCGATGCATGCGCTTGGCATTCCGACCACCCGTGCGCTGGCGGCGGTGGCGACCGGGGAGAGCGTGCTGCGGGAGGAACCGCTGCCGGGCGGGGTGCTGACCCGAATATCCCGCTCGCTCATCCGGGTGGGGCATTTTCAATATTTTGCCGCAAGAGAAGATGTATTGGCGCTGGCGATGCTGGCCGATTATGTCATCGACCGGCTGGTGCCGGCTGCTGCAGAGGCGGAAAATCCCTATCTGGCCTTGTTGGAACATGTCATTGCCACCCAGGCGCAGTTGATCGCCCAATGGCAGGGAGTGGGATTCATCCATGGGGTGATGAACACGGACAATTGTTCGATTGCGGGGGAAACGCTCGATTATGGGCCTTGTGCCTTTCTCGACGGTTATCATCCCGAGACCGTCTTCAGCTATATCGACCGGATGGGGCGTTATGCCTTCGGCCGCCAGCCCGAGATCGGCAAGTGGAATTTGCTGCAATTTGCAGGGGCGCTCCTGCCGCTTCTGGCGCGCTCGGAAGATCAGGCGGTGCGGCTTGCGCAACAGGCGATCGAGACTTATGACGACCAATTCGCCAATGCTTATTGGGATGTCATGGGGGCCAAGCTGGGCCTGTCTGAAAAACGTGAGGAAGATCAAGCCCTGTGCCGTGATCTGCTGAAGATGATGCAGGATGATCTTGCGGACTATACCTTGACGTTTCGGTTGCTGGCCACGGCCGCAGAGGGGCAAGATGATACAAATGGCATGAATGACACGAATGCCGCAGCCGATCTGGCCGCTCTTGAAGGGCAGTTTGCGGACCGCAACCGGTGGCGGGATTGGCTGGCGCGCTGGCGGCGGCGGTTGCAGGCCGAGCAACGGCCATTGGCGGTTATTGCCGAGCAGATGCGTCAGGTGAATCCGTTTCTGATTGCCCGCAATCATCGGGTGGAGCAGGCCATTGCAGCCGCCTATCGCGGGGATCTTCGTCCCTTTGAGATGCTCCATGAAGCGCTCAAACAGCCCTTTGAGGAAAAACCTCATTTGGCTGCCTTGGCCGCGCCGCCAAAGCCTCATGAGCAAGTTCGGCAAACTTTCTGCGGGACTTGATCTTGATGAAGTGCCTGAGAAGAAGCGGTGAGGAAGGGGCTGCGTCAATGGTGACCAGGGGATTGCCATTGCACCGGTTGCAAGGGGGAAAGCCATATGCTAGACGAACGGTGGTATTTTAGAGGGTCCGATCACAAAGGGCAGGTCCTGCATTCTAACGTGTCACGCTCATCAATCTCGTCAGTGGTTTAGATCGACAGCGCGATCTTTTTCATTAAAGGAAGAGATCGGGAAAGGAAGAGATCGAGCGTGGATGTGGACAGGTCAAAGGCTCGGGCAGGACAGGGTAAGTTGTGAGCGAACGGAACGGACAGGGCGTGTCTGCAGTTCGTAATTGAGGGCGAAATCACGTGTCTGGTGAGGCAACAACGGGGGGTGGATTGACAGCGGCGACAGGGGTGGCGGGGCGTTATGCCTTGGCGCTGGTGGCATTGGCAGAGGAAGTGGGCGCGCTCGACCATGTCGAAAAAGATGTGGTGACCTTACGTGACACCTTGAAAGGGAGTGCTGATCTGCAACGTCTGGTGAGAAGTCCGCTGTTTTCCATCGAAGATCAGCTTAAGGGGCTTGAAGCGGTTTTTGGGGGCGCAGGATTGCACCAAGTCACCGTTAATTTCTTGGGAGTGCTGACGCAGAACCGGAGGCTTTCTGCGCTCGGTCGGATTGCCGATTCATTCTTTGCCATTTTGGCGTCAAAACGTGGCGAGCTTGCCGCAGAAGTCACCTCGGCCGTTGCTTTGAGCGAAGGGCAGATGGAGGCCGTCAAGGGTGCAATCAAGCAGGCTTATGGGCGTGATATCCAGCTCAGCGCCAAAGTGGATCCAGCGCTTATCGGCGGCCTTGTCGTCAGGGTGGGCAGCCGGATGATCGACAATTCGATCAAAACCAAATTGAACAATCTCAAAATTGCCATGAAGGAAGTGGGCTGATGGAAATCAAGGCCGCCGAAATATCTTCGATCCTCAAAGAGCAGATTCGCAATTTCAATCAGGAAGCGGAAGTCGCTGAAATCGGACAGGTGCTCAGTGTCGGCGACGGCATTGCCCGTGTCTATGGTCTCGACAATGTTCAAGCGGGTGAAATGGTCGAGTTTCCCGGCGGGCTTCGCGGCATGGCTCTGAACCTGGAAGAAGACAATGTCGGGGTGGTGCTGTTTGGCGATGACCGGGACATTAAAGAAGGGGATATCGTCAAACGGACCGGGGCCATTGTCGATGCGCCAGTGGGCAAGGGGCTGCTCGGCCGGGTTGTCGATGCGCTTGGCAATCCGATTGATGGGAAGGGGCCGATTACCGCTGAAAAGCGGATGCGGGTGGATGTCAAGGCGCCGGGGATTTTGCCGCGGAAATCCGTGCATGAGCCGATGCAGACCGGAATCAAGGCGGTGGATGCGTTGATCCCGATTGGGCGTGGTCAGCGGGAGTTGATCATTGGTGACCGTCAGACCGGCAAGACCGCCGTTGCGCTTGATACCATTCTCAATCAAAAGTCGATCAACCAGACCGATGATGAGAGCAAGAAGCTTTACTGTATTTATGTGGCCGTTGGGCAGAAGCGGTCGACGGTGGCGCAGCTCGTCAAAGTGCTCGAAGACAATGGGGCGATGGACTATTCCATCGTTGTCGCGGCCACGGCCTCTGACCCAGCACCGATGCAGTATCTCGCCCCTTATACCGGTTGCACCATGGGCGAATATTTCCGCGACAATGGCATGCATTCGCTGATCGTTTATGATGATTTGTCGAAGCAGGCGGTGGCTTATCGGCAGATGTCCTTGCTGCTGCGCCGCCCGCCGGGGCGTGAGGCTTTTCCGGGGGATGTGTTTTATCTCCACAGCCGCCTGCTGGAGCGTTCTGCTAAGCTCAATGATGAGCATGGGGCTGGTTCGATGACGGCATTGCCGGTGGTCGAGACCCAGGCCAATGACGTCTCCGCCTATATTCCGACCAATGTGATCTCAATCACCGATGGTCAGATTTTCCTGGAAACGGACCTGTTTTATCAAGGGATTCGTCCGGCCGTGAATGTGGGTTTGTCGGTGTCGCGGGTTGGCTCGGCGGCGCAGATCAAGGCCATGAAACAGGTTGCAGGCGCGATCAAGAACGATTTGGCGCAATATCGTGAAATGGCGGCCTTTGCACAATTCGGCTCGGATCTCGATGCGGCGACGCAAAAGCTGCTCGATCGCGGCGCCCGGCTGACGGAGCTGCTCAAGCAGCCGCAATTTTCGCCCTTGAAGGTGGAGGAGCAAGTCGCCGTCATCTATGCGGGCACCCGTGGTTATCTGGATGCCATTCCGGTTGATGCCGTTGGCCGTTTCGAGGAAGATTTGCTGCGTTATCTGCGCGATGAGCACAGTGCTCTTCTGGACGAAATCCGCGAGAGGGCAGAGTTGACGGACGAGCTCGAAGGCCAGCTTAAAGCCGCCATTGAAAAATTCGCCAAGGCTTTTGCTGCCTAGCCGAGCGCACAAGACCTTCAAGGGGGAACCGGTTTTGGAATGAGTTGTGCGGCGAAATAAGAATTTCGAGCAAAAATCCGATTCTATGCGATTGGTTTTGCTCTGGAGTGTCCAGCAAAAGTGGTGTGCCTAGGCTTTGTTCGGGGCATATCAAAAAACGAC
>WGBT01000023.1 GCA_015494185.1 Hyphomicrobiales bacterium
CGTCTGACACACGCCACAGCTTGATTGTATTATCCCAGGAGGCGGAAGCGAGCAGCCGGCCGTCCGGCGAAAACGTGGCAGAAATCACAGAATTTGAATGCCCCAGTTGCGGCGCCAGTTGCCAGCGCTTCGCGAGGGCAGCGCGCCGGACCTTGCGCGCCGCCTCCAGCCGCTTATGCCCCGGGCAGCGCAGGTCGAAGGACCCGAGCGCGGCAATCTTGTCACAGGCCCGCGTCTTGTAAGGCGTATGCGCAAAATCCCCCACCACCTGCCGCAACAGCGCCAAATCCTTGCGCTTGCTGGCAACCACATAAAACGCCTTGGCTTCCGAAAACGGCTCCACCCCCGGCCCCTGCCCGCCGTCTGAGGCCGCGGCTGGCGGCAGGCTGGCGAAGCGGAAATCGCTTTCCAGCCGCGACAGCCATTCCGGGCGTTGCACCGGCTTGCCTTCCATGCGGGCCAACGGCTCGGTTGCCGCCTTCACCTTGCGGCGGACCTGTTTGAGCAGGCTTTCGATCTCGGCTGCGGGCTGCTGCCTGACCGCCTCGATGAAGGCGCTGGCAAAGGGGCCGTTGCGGCCCAGACCGTCATAGGACACGGTGCCAGGTGCGGCGGCATAGACGATCAGGGTTTCCCCCTCAATCCCCTCAACGCGGCCCAGACCGCGGCTGAGGCTCATGGCGCGGGTGCGGTTGCCGCGCGCGGTCAGACTCTTCTTCAGGCGCTCGGCCAGCGGATTGTTGCGGCAGGCATCGAGCATCACCAGCGAGATTTTCGCCGTCCGCTCCAGTGCGCGCACCACCTGGCCGGCCTCAACGGTCTCCCGCGGGATGGCGTAAAGCGTATTGAGCCTGGCATCCACCGGCATCAGATAGCTGTTGCCGTCATATTGCACCCCGTGCCCGGCATAATAGAACAGCGCCACCTTCGCCCCGCGCGCCATTGCCTCGAAATCGGCCAGGGTCTCATCGAACTGCTGCGCTGTGAGATCGTGTTTGAGCACCACATGAAAGCCATGGCTCTCAAGCAGTGCGGCCATGTCTTCGGCGTCATGTTTTGGATTGCGCAGCGGATCGGTGTGGTGATAGGCGGAATTGCCGATGACAAGCGCGACGCGCTCATGCTTGGCCTCCCCGCCGCCTGATGAAAACGGCCAGATGGCAAAGGCATGCCGCCCGCTCAAAGCCACGGCCAAGACAACGGCTAAGAAAATCCCAACAAAAATGCCCCAGCGCTTCAGCTTCATCCTCATGTTTCCTTTCGCTGTCAATGCCATACTTCTTGCTTCTTGCAGCTGCTGCAGAGCGGAGCCCTTATTAGGCGGGGTGGGGACAACCATAACCCATGTTGCCAAGTTTTTCATCGTTTCTTGTTTGCTTGCAAGTTGCGGACAATTTGATATTTTGCGCAAAAGGCTTGAAAAGCCACACAAATGTTGGCTAGGACCAGCCAATCCCCTCGATCGCCACTTTCCAAGACTCGAATATTTTATCGGGATGAATGGGAGGGAAGCAAGGGGAAGGCAGGCAACCCAAGACAAGGGCTGGCAAGAGCGGATAAGGGCTGGCAAGAGCGGATAAGGGCTGAGATGTTTGGCGGGGATGTTTCATGAGCAACCGGTTGCTGGTTGCAAAATTTGCGGCGCATCTGGCCTATTTGCTCAATGATGGGCAGGACTGCGTTGAGATCAACGCGTTTGCGCTGTTTCACAAGCTCAACCAAACCCTTTCCCAGGCCGGGGAGGATCAGGCCAACAGCTATTTGTATGGACTTGTGGGATTTGGCAGTCTGCCGGGGGATTTTGAACCGGAAGAGCTTGCGCAAAAATATTTCGATTTCGTCCTCAAGCGCCCTTTGCGTCTTGCCCGCAGTAATCCTTTCCATAAGGGCCATGAGTTGTTTGAGGCGCTCTGCCGGCGGGGGCTTGCCGCGGGATGGGCTGACGCGGAGCTGGTTCGAAGCCTTGATCAAACCGCAGACCTGCCGGAGGCAGGGCACTTTCCAACAGATTTTCCGGGCGTTTTGGAACGGCTGAACGAGATTGACCGCCATATTTCAAAGGGCAATCCGGCGCATACGACACGGGCGCAGCAGGGGCCCATTTTTCTTAAAGCCGGAAGCGCGGCCGCCGAGGTCCCCGAAGAGCTGTCCGTTTGGGGCGGCATTTGGTGCGCCCCGGCAAAACTGGTCAAACTGTCCCAAGGACGGGCATTTGATGCCTTTTGCAGCCTGGTGATCAAGGCGGTGGAGGCGGCCAATGCGCCCTATGGCGCCTTCCTGCGCGCGGGCTTGTCCCCCTTCGACTGGTCTGAGGAGCTGAGCACGAACACGGTCAAGGCGATCGCCGCCTTCCGGCGCGAGATTGACGGGCAGCATGACCTTGAAACCTGGCGTGCGGTCTGGCAGCGGCGCAAGGTGCCGGGATTTGCAAGTGCTGACATCTTTTGGGCGTCAGATGTGGGGCGTGCGTTGCGAAACCGGGCGGTTGTCCAGCGGGTTGAGCTTGACGACAACATGCCGGATCCGGGCGGTTTCGATGGTGAGCTGCTGACAGGAGAGGAGTTTAAGAGATGTATCAAGGCGCGGCTTGAGGACCGCACACTTAATGACTTTGATGCCTGGTTCCTGAACCGGCTGGCGGAAGGCGCGGCGATTGGTGATCTGGCAGAGGCGCCCGAAACTGTTGAACGGTTTGGCGGGCGTCCTTCTGGCAGGGAGCTGGAGGGCTATGTCAATGATCTTTATGAGCGTATGTTGACCGCCGCGCACGAAGCGAAAGCTTTTGCAGAGGACTCAGCAAAGATCATCCCGATAACACAGGCAGGAGACCAAACAAGCTTTAAGGATGCAGAACATGGGCTTTGACCCTGATAGCGCGAAAGCCTGGCGGGATTTTGTGCACACGGCCAAGGTGTTGCTGGCTTCCGCCCTGGCGCGTCACGAAATGGCGCGTCACGCAGTCATGAAGACAGAGGCGGCAGGGAGTGCGCCGGTGCGCGTGTTTGAATTTGAATTGCTGGCCGCCGCCAGCCGTCTTGAAATGCGTTTCGAGGGCGGCGAGGTGCTGGCACGCGGCGGCGGGCTTAAAGCGGTCATTGCCGAGCTGGACGGCGAACTGAATGTGAAGCTGCAGCTTCTTGGCTATTCAACACTGAAGCAGGCAGCCGGACGCGAGGCCCGGCTTGTGAGTGATAATGGTGCCATCGACTATGCCTTCCGGTTCAGCAAAACCGGAGCGGCAACCTGTGTGCTGGCAAACACTGCGGAAGTAAAACAAGGGCTTGGTCATTTCACGGTTCAGATATTTGACTGAGGCTGCTGCAAGGGTGCGCCTGAAATGTAAAAATCGGTACTCAATCCGGGCAGACAGGGGCAGATCCGCCCTTACATTCCATGGTTGGAGAGTGGCATTTTCCTCGGCTTTGTCAAGGGCGCTTGAAGCGCCGCGAAGCGGTTTCAACCCTTGACAAAGCCGAGGAAAATGCAAAGCCGCTCACCATGGAAAGTAAGGACAGGGCTGGCCGGAAGGAAAGGCAAACAGGCCTGTGTGCAGTTAGAGGCAAAGGCAGACTTCTATAGCTGAGGCTGCAAGGGACGCCTGAAACCCGGGCAGAGAGGGGCGAGCGCAATGGACTTTACGCCGCGGACCGTATTGATCCCTGTTGCCGGCATGGCCGAGTCGGGCCGCATGGCGCGGGTGCAAGCGGATGGTGGAACGCCGGAGGCAAATGCGGCCGGGCTTGATCCGCAGATTGCCGATCTTAACAACTGGGAACTTTATGAGGCAGGCGCCATTGCGCTTGGCGCGGTGCGGCGGTTGCATTTGCCGGTTGGCCGCGTGGCGGGTTTTCGCCGTTTTCGGCCACAGGTGATCGCGGGCACGCTTTCAGTGACAAACGGTCCCGACATTCGCGGCCTGATGCGCGCACACAACAGAAGTGCCGAGCTTGGCCTGGCGCTGGCGCTATTGATGTATGCCGCCCAGAGCAAGGTCCGCGCTGTGATCGCCACCGGGCAGTTGGCGCGTGATGCCAGCCCGCAGGGCAGTTTTCAAAACGATGTGGCGGTGCTGCCGGTTGAACGCCTGCCCGCCAAGATCGAAACCATTGCGCGGTCGCTTGACAGCCACAAGGGCGGGGCGATGCCGCAGGACGTCTTGTTTTTCCTGCCCCGCACCACATCAGAGGGCAAAGAGACTTCGGCCGTCTTCCAGGACGCGCTTGAAGGATTGCGGACAAGTTTTGCCAAACATGGCCTGCGCCTTGATATCTGCCCCGTCAGCTCGCTGCGCGAGGCGTTGGACCGGTTGGGCATTGACAGCCTTCAGATGCACTATAGGGACAGGCTTGTGCTCGCCGGGGCCGGAGGACTTGCAGGGCTGGCCGGTCTTGCGCTGGCTGGCTATCTTTGGCTGACAGCGCCGCTTGAGCTGTCATTTGCCAAGATTGACATGGCTGACGGGACTGCCATTGCCTCACCGGCAAGGGCGGTACATGATGCGCGCAGCGGCAAATTTGTGTTTGAGAAACACTGCAAGGGGCCGCGCAGGTTGCCGGTTTACCGGGCTGGGGATTGGATGATCCTGCGCGCAAGGGTGGCCGATGGCGGGGGGCTTGCGAGCCTTTTGGGCGGTTATCATTTCACCATTGTGACGGTGTCGGAAAAATCCGGCATCAAGGTGTTTCCGCCCAAAACCTTTCGCAAGGCGGCCATGGCTCCGGAAATACCCGAAGAAATGTCCGGCCAGCGGGGAGGGGAAATCAGCGTTGCGCTGCCGGTGGAAGGGCCGGCGGAGAAAAACAAAGTGATCGTTCTGGCCCGGCGCGCCTTTCCCTTTAACAGCAGAAAACTGCGCCAAGGCCTTGAACAAGCGCTGGCGCGGGTCCAGCCGGCGCAATATGTCAATGCCGCTGTGAGCCATCTGGCGGGTGAGGCGCCGGGCTATCTGGATTATTCGTTTCTAAGTGTCAAGGGGGAACCTGAATGCGCCAAAGACTGACAGGCGGGGCCTGTTTTGTGCGGGTTCTGTTTTTGGTTCTGTCTTTCATGTGTTTGATCGCTCTGCCGCCGGCCGTCATGGCCGCACCTGTTCAGGCGGAGGCGCCTTACCGCATTCTTTTTCCCAAACATTCGGCCGCCGGCCTGTGGCGGGGGCCTTATGCGCGGCAGAATGAGGCGGCGGTGCAACGGCTGGCACGCCTTGTCGGTCTCTGGCCGGAAGCAAGCGGCTACCGTTTCATCTTCGTGGCTCGCCGTCCGGCCTGTGCGGCACGGGGAATATGCGACGCGGCTCATCTCATGTGGCAGCGGGTAAACGCGGTCATGGCCAAGCTGAAATCCATCGTGAACCGCAGCAAGCTGGCCCGTAACCGGCTCCGGTTTGATCTGTTTGGCTCAGCCTTTCTTGACGAGCTGGCAGGCCCGGTGTCCTTGCCGCGTGCGCCAGCGGGGGCTGAGGCGCTTGATCTGCGCCTTCTTGCAAGCCCCAAAACGGCCCCCAAAACGGCAAATGCGCCGCCTTGCCCCTGGCAGGTGTCGCTGCTTGATCCGCTGTTGCCGCTCCCTCTCGATGGGCGGGCGGTAACGGCGCCTGCGGGCCGCACCATGCCCATCAGCCATAAGGCGCGCATCCGTGTGGCCTATCGCGGCGCCCCGAACGCCATCAGGGCGGGGGTGTGGGAAAACGGGCAAGGCTTTCGCCGCGCCGCTGCGCAACTGTTGACCGGGCGGCGGCTTTCAGGGCTGCCATTGTCTGGGGCGCATGGGCATGTGAGCCTTCACCTTTTGGCCGGGCGGCAATTTCCGGCAGCGCTGCAAGCTTTTCTCAACCGGCTCACAGGGCACCGCTTTACCTGGACCACCCCGGTCCCGCCCCCTCTCAGCAGGCGGCGCGCTGTCATCTCCAAGGGGCTGGGCGATCACCCGGAATATTTTGCCCCCGGCAGCCTTGTGCGCCGCCCGCCCGGCACAGGCCTCACCCACTGCCGCTTCACCTTCATGCCCGTTCCGGGCCTTTAAACTGTTCATCCCGATAAAGGAAATGCGGCCCGGTGAGCGGGGCATTGACCGGCTGCAAAGAATTTTGCAATCTTTACCTGGTTACCACGCAGAACGAGAGAACACGGAGAAAGGCATAAGATGAGCAATGTCAAACAGCAGGTTCAGGCACTGCTCGACCGCCTGCCAGCCACATGCAGTTATGAAGATGTGCAATATCATCTGTATGTGCTGGAAAAGATTGAAAATGGCGCGCAGCGCGCCCGGCGCGAAGGCAGCATTTCCCATCTGCAAGCCGAAAAGCGTTTGCAAAAATGGCGTATGAAATAAGATGGTCGCCTGAAGCGCTGGAAGATTTGGAAAATATTGCAGATTATATTGCGCGTGATTCAAAATATTATACCGCTGTCATCGTGGAAAAGATGCTGGCGGCTGTCGAAAGTTTAGGTGAGATGCCTTTCAGGGGGCGGATGGTTCCTGAGGTGGGCAGCACGGATGTGCGTGAGCTGTTGGTTCATGCTTATCGTTTGATCTACAAAATAGACGATGACACTATCCTCGTGCTGGCCGTTATACACGCTCAACGGTTGCTGGAACGAAATGGAAGATTTTGACAGAACCTAGGAGCCTGTCCATGAAGTCGGAAGATCGCGAACGC